>CBFHTC010000005.1:0-8768 GCA_965658815.1 Rickettsiaceae bacterium | reverse complement strand
TATAAAGCAAAACTATTTTAAAAAAATTATGTATTTAAAAAAATTATGTATTTCAATAACACTTCTAAATTGATCTTGCTTTATATAAAAATTTAATATGCCAGCAGTAGCATTATGTGATACTCATAACATAAGTGCTCATGTCGAATTTGCTGACCTGGCTTTAAAAAATAACATTCAACCAATTCATGGAGCTGAAATAACTCTTGAAAATAAATCAAATCTAATTCTTATCGCACAAAATGAAATTGGTTATCTCAACTTACTTAAAATTATATCAAGCCATTTTATTAATACCGATGACTATACTCCATCAAAAAATAAACATCAAATTAATTTTAATATATTAAAACAATACTCCAAAGGTATAATATGTCTGTCTAGATATATATATGGCCCTTTATTTAAGACCGATAATATTGAAAAAACTGCAAAATTTCTATTAAATATATATAAAGAAAATTTCTTCTTAGAAATATTTAGAGATAATAAAGAAAATCAAAAGTTTGAAAAAAATTATGTAGAGTTGTCAAAAAAACTACAAATTCCTTTATTGGCTACAAATAATGTGCTGTTTGGTACAAAAGATGATAATTATACTCACGATATTTTATTATGCATTAAACAAAGCAAGAAAATTAATGATACAGACCGAGAAACATCAAATTCTGAACATTACTTTAAATCCGAAGAAGAAATGAAGGAACTATTTTTTGATTTGCCTTCTGCAATCACAAATACAAATCTATTAAGACAAAAAATACTCTTTTTTTTAACTCCTGCCACTCCTGAGTTACCTCAATTCTCAGTTGACGAAGTATCAACATTAAGAAATGAATCTCTTATCGGATTAAAACACAAACTTAAATTTATAGACGAAGTCAATCATCATAAATATTATACAAGACTTGAGTTTGAGCTGAAGATATTAATTGATAAAAATTTTGCTGGATACTTCTTGATCGTTTCGGATTTTATAAAATGGGCAAAAAAAAATGGTATATTTGTAGGGCCAGGTCGAGGTTCTGGAGCCGGATCATTGGTAGCATGGAGTCTAGAAATTACCGATCTCGATCCAATTGATTTTGATTTACTCTTTGAACGCTTCTTAAATCCTGAAAGATCCTCAATGCCGGATTTTGATATCGATCTCTGCCAACAAAGAAGAGAAGAAGTCATTAATTATGTTAAGAATAAATATGGAAATGAAAAAGTAGCCCAGATAATTACCTTTGGAAAACTTCAGGCAAAAGCTGTAATTCGCGATGTTGGAAGAGTGTTAGGATTACCTTTTTTTACCACGGATTATATGACAAAATTAGTACCTTTTAGCGCGGTGAAAGCAGTATCCCTCTCTCAGGCTATTGAGGAAATAGATACTCTAAGAGAGATATATCATGATGTATCAAATGATTCAGAACGACGTTTGATGAAAGAAGTATTACATATATCCTTAAAACTAGAAGGATTGATTCGAAATTACTCTACTCACGCTGCAGGAATTATTATTTCAAAAAAAAATTTATTAGAAAAGACCGCAGTTTATACAGATGATGATAATAAAAACATTATTCAGTTATCTATGACCGCGGCTGAAACAATGGGATTAATTAAATTTGATTTTTTAGGATTACTTAATTTAACATTAATTGATAATATAATTAAATCAATTTATGAACATAAGAAAATTAACATTAATTTTGAAAATTGTAAATATGATGATAAGAAAACATATTTATTATTAGCTATGGGTCTTAGTATCGGTATATTTCAATTTGAAAGTTTAGGAATGCAAAATTATTTAAAAGATATCGAACCTTCTGAAATTAATGATTTAATTGCTTTAAATTCGCTTTATCGCCCAGGGCCTATGGATAATATTCCATCTTATATTAACAGAAAACATAAAAGAGAAGAAATTGTATATTTACATAATAAATTAAAAGAATGCTTAGAGTCAACTTATGGAATTATGATATATCAAGAACAGGTAATGAAAAGTGTACAAATATTAGCTAAATATACTTTAGCAGAAGCAGATCTTCTGAGAAGAGCTATAGGAAAGAAAAAGCCAGCAGAAATGGAAAATCAAAAGAAGAAATTTATTGCAGGAGCAAAGGAAAACGGTTTAAATATAGAAGAAGCACAAAATATTTTTGATCAAATTGAAAAATTTGCTGGATATGGATTTAATAAATCTCACGCTGCGGCATATTCCGTCATCGCCTATTACACAGCCTATTTAAAAGCTCATTATACAATTTTCTTTTTTATCGCCTATTTAAATTTAGAAATAAATAATACAAATAAAATAATGCTTCTTTTACAAGATATGAAAAATTTTAATATTTCAGTTGAAGGAATTAATATTAACACAAGCTCTGCTAAATTTGCCTTGATTAATGAAACAAGAATTTCTTACTCTTTTGCCGCGATTAAAGGACTCAATTTTCATACCGCTCAAATTATTCAAGATGAAAGGAATAAAAATGGCCCCTATCTATCTTTAATAAATTTTATCAGCAGAATGCCTAAGCAATATTTTTCTAAAAAAACTCTAGACGCTCTCATAAAATCAGGAGCTTTTGATGGAGTTGAGAAAATGAATCAGGCCACTATGCTCTGTAATATAGAAAATATTCAAGACTATATATATAATCGCCAAGAAAACAATACTCAACTTAGCTTACTCGATGATCAAAATGAAGATATATCATATAAAAGTATTGAAAATTTTAATATGCTTGAATTAGCAGAAAATGAAATATCTACGACAGGATTATATATCAAATATCATCCTTTATATTATTATAAAGAAATATTACAACGTTTAAATATAAAAGATTATCAGCATATTATGCATTTACCTAGCGGATATTATGACATGGAAATAGCCGCCTCTATTTTAAAAAAAGATAATAAATTTTCAAAAGGAAAACAATTTTTAGTCTTAATAGTATCTGATATGAGAAACTTATTTGAATTAAGTATTTTTGAGCAGGAGATTATCGCAAAAATCTTAAAAGTTAGAGATAGCATGATTTTTTATTTAAAAGTACAAAAAAAAGCAAATCATACTAGAATTAGTGTAAAAAATGCAGTAGATATAAAGAGTATAGAAAATTATTCATCATATATGGTTCAAAATTTAGTGCTTAATGTAAAAGAAGAAAATTTAGAAGCAATTAAACAATATTTAGATACAAAAAATGAAGGAAATATCATAATATATTTTATTTTAGAAGATAACTTTATGAAATATAAAGTAAAACTAAATCAAGGTTTTGAGTTAAGCTCTGATGATGTTGATTATTTAAAGTCAATAGCTAAATGATAATTTCGCTCACATAAAAAATAATAGATTTCAGTGAATAGATTTAGAATTTTAGATTAGATGAATTCGAATCTTAAATTAGATTACTACTTAAATAAATTTAATATCAAGTCTCTTTCTAAATCATTTAATATAACAATTTCGACATAAAATTCTTTTTTTGATAATATTTTTGATTTCAGAGAAAGCTTATATAAATCTTTAGAGATCTTACCTCCAATAAAAAGCATTTTACCTATATCATAGATATAAGTTTTAGTGTTATCTTTCTGAATATAGTCATTTATTAATTTACGTATAATAGAAGCATTAATATTTGTTTTTTTATAGTTAACTAACTTCAATGACTCAAACTTTGTATTTTCCAAATACAAATCGTCCAACTGCTGCTCTAAATCTTTATTTTTCGATATAAGATTTTGAATTTTCAAGTCTATATCATTTGTAGAATAAGTAAAATATAAATGATTTAATATGGACCTATTTTTTTGAGAATAAGAAACAGCGGCGCAGTGAGAGACAGCTTCTATCCGCCTAATACCAGATGAGATTGATGTTTCTTTGACGATATAGAAAGAACCTATATCACCAGATTTTTTAACATGAGTTCCTCCGCATAGCTCAATAGATTCTTCGCCAATATTAACAACACGAACTTCATTATCATATTTTTCATTAAACATTCCTATAGCTCCAGATGCAAAAGCTTTTTCTTTTTGCATAATCTGAACCTTCACATCAAAATTAGATAGAATAAAAGAATTAACAACATTTTCAATTTGATTGATTTGATCATTAGATAAAGGTTTAGAATAGTTAAAATCAAAGCGCAATTTATCTGAATATACAATAGACCCTTGTTGCGTAATATGATTTCCTAATACTTTTTTCAAAGCAAAATGCAATAAGTGAGTAGCAGAATGATGAGCAGTAATACTTTCTCTATACTGAGTATCAATATTACAAAGCAAGACTGAGTTAATATTGACTTGACCTGATATAATTTTACACTTATGTATAATAATTTTATTTTGTTTAATAGTATCCAAGACTTGAATTTTCAAATTATTATCTCCAGTCAAAAATCCAATATCACCTTTTTGTCCACCTGACTCAGCATAAAAAACAGTTTGATTAAGTATTAGATCAAATTCACCTTTGTCTATAGAATCTTTTTTTTGATTATCTTGAATAATTTGATTTACTTTAGCCTTGATAGAATGATTTGAGTAACCAAAAAACTCCGTTTCTCCTTCAATAAAAATTTGCGTATTAACTATACTCTTCCATTTAGATTTACTTTTTTGTTCTTGCATAGCTTTTTCAAATTGAGGTATATCAACAGAATTTGGTTTCATATAATCAATAGTCATATCAAGAGGAAAACCATAAGTATCATATAATTTAAAAGCGATATCTCCCGACAAGAGAGTATCATTTTTGTGTTTACTTAAAATCTTCATACCATTTTGCATCATATCGTAAAACTTATTTTGCTCTTCTTGTAAAAGAATTTGAATATTATTAGCTGAAGATAAGATATTATCATAATCTTTTAATAGCTCAGTGGCGCTAGGAACTAATTTATGCAATATCATATCATTTTGGTTTAAGCTATAGTTATACCTCATAGCTCTACGAATAATGCGCCTCAGAACATATCCTCGACCAACATTTGATGGCACGACATTATTTGCAATTAGCGCAGATATTGACCTCATATGGTCTGCTATTACATTAAAAGAAGTTTTATTTGATAAATTTCGCTTAATTTGAAGTTCTTCTTCAATATTTTTATACAAAGGAGAGAAGAGAGAAGTTTCATAATTATCATATACATTTTCAATAACGCTATATAGGCGTTCTAACCCTGCTCCAGTATCTATAGATTTAAATTTCAATGAAGTCAATGAACGATCCAAGTTCATATTTGATTGCATAAAGACAAGATTCCATAATTCAAGAAACCTATCACCATCTTGATTAGCGGTACCTGGAAGACCTCCTTGCAATTGAGGACCACAGTCATAAAATATTTCACTACAAGGTCCGCATGGTCCAGTCTCAGCCATAGACCAAAAATTATCATTTGAAGAGATACGAATAATATTTTTTTTAGAAATAAACTTTGACCATATGTTATAAGCCTCATCATCAGTGTGATAGACGGTAACATAAAGTTTTTCTTTGAGTAGATTTAATTCTTGCGTAATAAAGTTCCAAGCATATTCAATAGCCTGATCTTTAAAGTAATGACCAAATGAGAAATTGCCGAGCATTTCAAAGAAGGTATGATGACGGCGAGTATAACCAACATTATCAAGATCATTATGTTTGCCCCCAGCTCTAATACATTGTTGAGCGGTAACGACTTGATTATAATCTAGTTTTTCATTACCAAGAAAACAGTCTTTAAATTGGACCATTCCGGAATTTGTAAAGATTAAGCTTTCATCATTAATTGGAATCAATGAACTTGATGGCATATGTTGATGCCCTTTTTGAACAAAGTAATCTATAAATTTTTGCTTAATATCCATCATAAATGGCACTTTTCGTGATTATAATAAAATAACAAGACCCTGTCAATTTCATTTATTATGTTACAAAGTAATTTCTCCAATATTATTTATTTACCTTCAACGATTTTATCCACAACATTTTTAGGAACAATTTTATAGCTATCAAAGACCATATTAAATATACCTCTTCCTTGAGTCAAAGATCTAAGAGTTTTGATATACCCAAACATTTCCAGTAAAGGTACAAGACTATTTACAACTTTAGCATGACCTCTATCAGCATTTTCTTGCAATTGTCCTCTACGAGAATTTAAATCTCCTATAACAGAACCAAGATACTCTTCCGGAGTAATAACTTCAACTTTCATAATAGGTTCAAGAAGAAATACACCCGCTTGCTTCATAGCCTCTCTAAAAGCGTAACGACCGGCGAGTTCAAAGGCCAAAATACTTGAGTCAACTATGTGAAAGTTACCATCATGCAAAGTAAATTTAAAGTCAGTCATTTCACACCTAGCCAAGAATCCATTTTTCGCTGCCTCTCTAACACCTTTTTCAACTCCAGGAATAAATTCTTTTGGTATTGCTCCTCCAACGATTTTATCTTCAAATATAATACCAGCTCCTCTTTCCAGTGGTTCAAAGGTAATACTAACATCAGCAAATTGCCCGGCACCTCCACTTTGTTTTTTATGAACATATTTTTGATCAATTTTTTTAGAGAAAGATTCTTTATTAGAGACTTTAGGATCACCAATACTTACATTTACTTTAAACTCTCTTTTTAAACGATCAACAATAATTTCAAGATGCAACTCACCCTGCCCCGCAATAATTGTTTGAGAAGTTTTGTCATCATAGCGAACATAGAAAGAGGGATCTTCAGCTTTTAATCTATTTAGCCCAACGGATAATTTATCTTTATCAGCATTAGTTTTAGGCTCAATTGCTAATTCAATAACAGGAGCTGGAAAGTCCATTTTTTCAAGAATCACAGGAGCATTTTCAGCTGCAAGAGTATCTCCAGTAGTTGTATCTTTAAGACCAATAATCGCTATAATATCTCCGGCATAAGCAATTTTAGTTTCTTCTCTTTTATTAGAGTGCATAATAACCATACGCCCAATTCTTTCTTTTTTACGCTTAATTGTATTCATAACAAAATCTCCAGCCTTAAGCACACCTGAGTATATTCTACAAAAAGTCAGAGATCCGACAAAAGGATCATTCATAATTTTAAAAGCCAAACCTGAGAAAGATTCATCTTCTGAGGGTTTAAGTAATACTTCTTTGTCTAAATGTTTAAAATCAAACGCTTTTGTATCACCAACTTCAATTGGATTAGGTAAGAAATCGATAACAGCATCAAGTAAAGTTTGAACTCCTTTATTTTTAAAGGCACTTCCGCAGAAAACTGCAAGTATTTTATTTTGAAGAGTAGCTTTTCTAACTAATGATTTAATTTCTTCTGCAGTAAAGACATCTCCCTCCTCTGCATATTTCATAAAGGCATATTCGTCAGTTGCGGCAACTTCTTCAATCATTTTAGCGCGATATTCTTTTACCAATTCAGAAAGTAATTTTTCACTTCCAACAGACACGCACATAGTAGCATCATCAATTTCCTGTACGGAGTATTTTGCGCCCATTGTCTCATCATTCCAAATAATAGCTTTCATAGTAATTAGATCGACAACTCCTCTAAACTTTTCTTCATTTCCAATAGGAATCTGCATAGCGACAGGATTTGCTCCTAATCTTTCTTCTAGCATTAATAGGCAGTTATAAAAATCAGCACCAGATCTATCCATTTTATTTGCAAAACAAATTCTAGGAACTTTATATCTTTCCGCTTGTCTATATACTTTTTCTGTCTGAGGCTCAACTCCAGCTACGGAATCAAGTAGAACGATAACACCGTCAAGTACTCTAAGGGACCTTTCGACCTCAATTGTAAAATCGACGTGACCCGGAGTATCAATAATGTTAATTTTATGGACTATATTATCTTTTTTCCAAAAACAGGTAGTAGCGGCGGAAGTAATTGTAATACCTCTTTCCTGCTCTTGCTCCATCCAGTCCATAGTGGCGTCTCCGTCGTGAACCTCTCCTATTTTATGAGACTTTCCCGTATAAAATAAGATTCGTTCTGTTGTAGTAGTTTTTCCAGCATCAATATGAGCTGCAATTCCAATATTAACATATTTCTCTAATGGAATCTTTAAATTAGTCATGTTTATAAATTTATTTAAATTCATTATAACATAAAATTTTATAAAATGCTACAATCTTTTTTTACCTTTTCCGTTATTTTTCTTTTTGTCACTCATACTCTTTTATCAAAACTTGGTTTTACTGAATAGTAATTTCGCACTTTATTATTCTGCCATTCCTTCTTCTTTTGTGGCACTTGTGCGTCATTCTTCACCACCTTCGCTTCTATACTATGCATAGTAGAGTCAAAAGTATCATAATTTTTCCCATTCTCCTTTATTGCCTCCACCTCGTATGCGTTCTCGTCCACATTATTGTTGGTCACATGATCATTCTCTAGCGTCTCTAAAACACTCTCATTTCCCCAGTTACTATTTGGATAATTTTTGATTTTGCTTGTTAACTCACTTATATCATTCGCCTCCGCCAGTTGGGTCGCCATTTCTTCCTTCTGCTTATCCGCCAGTTCTTTCGCCGCCGTCAGGTTCTCCAGTTGGTTCTTCGTAGCCTCCAGTTGATCATCCTTATCCTTCAGTTCGTTCTTCGTAGCCTTCAGTTCGTTCTCCAGGTTCTGCACTTGATCCTGATTCTCCTTCAGTTCGTTCTTCGTAGCCTTCAGTTCGTTCTCCAGGTTCTGCACCGCCAGTTGCGCTTTCTCATTCGTCGTCGCCAGTGCTTTATTCAGGTTCTCCACTTTA
>CBFHTC010000004.1:18454-44220 GCA_965658815.1 Rickettsiaceae bacterium | reverse complement strand
CCTCCAGTGCTTGCTTCTCCACCGTCAGTGCATCATTCAGTTTCTGCAGTGCTTTCTGATTCTCTGCTGCTTGAGCTACTTTATCATTCGCATCCTTCAGTTGATTCTTCGCGTTCTCCAGGTTCTGCACCGCCAGTTGCGCTTTCTCATTCGTCGTCGCCAGTGCTTTATTCAGGTTCTGCACTTGATCCTGATTCTCCTTCAGTTCGTTCTTCGTAGCCTTCAGTTCGTTCTCCAGGTTCTGCACTTGATCCTGCTTCTCCTTCAGTTCGTTCTCCAGGTTCTGCACTTGATCCTGATTCTCCTTCAGTTCGTTCTTCGTAGCCTCCAGTTGGGTCTCCAGGTTCTGCAGTTCCTCAATCTTTTTATTGTTATAAGCCTCATTTATTTTGTTTACTTGCTTGAAAATTATATCTGTCAATTTTTTAAAGTCCTCATTGTTTTTTGTATCTTTAACCACCGGCAGGTTCTCCAGTTGCTTTTTATAATTCTGCAGTTCTGTATTATAAGGATTCGAATCCAGTAATGCGTCTACTGTTCCTGAAAGTTCAAAAGCCTCACCTCTATTTAACGAATCAATTTTCTTCATCTTCTTATTCACATCATCAAGAAGAAAATTATAGTTATCTTGCGTAACAAGTTGCTTTCCGAAATACGGAATCAGAAGATAAGAAGCAATACCCGCTACCCCAACAACAGCGGCAGAAGTCGCAGCGAGCGCCATACTGATCGGCGTTAAAACGATCGCCGCTACCGTTGCTATTGTCATACATGCCAGCGCAACGACAGCTCCAAGCTTCTCTAATGAGGCTTTTTGTTTCATGAATGCCATTCTTTCTGCTGCTGAAGATGCAGATTGCTCCATATAATCTTCTACACTCTTAGTAAAAAAAAGACCCAACTCCTCTCTTAACTTTTTTTCTGCATTCAAATCCTTAATATAATCAGTATTTATAATGGCCTGCTCCCCATTTGTGGCAGCACCTAATATATATGTTAACTTAGTTACATCTGATGTGCTCTTTAGATAATTCAATGCTGATGAGTAATTATTTTCTAGTATATCAAAATTATTCTTTAAGTTGGTCGCAAATTGCTTAGATTTCTCCTGATCCAGATGAGACTCTCCCGCCAATAGATTTGAGAATATATAATTCTTTAAGTCTTCTGATGGCCTCTCATCGTCGCTGATATTGAATAATTTATATATATGCTTATCTACAAGATTCTCAAGCTCCTCAAGCTCCTTGTGTTTAACGCCAAGTGCGATCTTTTGTCCTATTACGGATCCATTATTATCATCATCGTTTTCTTTGCTACTTTTGCCGACCATAGTTTTTTTTTTTGTTACTAAAGTATAAAGCAATTTTAACTTATATAAAAAAATAATTCTATAAAAATAAGTTTTTTATATGTCGTATATGAATCTTTTCAAGATTATATTGAAATTGATGAAAAATAAAGTTTATAAATTTCATTGGTATATTTCTAAAAAATAAGAAAATAAAATTAGAGAACAAATGATTGTATATGTATAATATCTTTTTAAATAATATTTTATCTGCTTCATCATAAAAATATCGATTATAAACATAATATACTATTTAATAGTGACTTTTTGTTCTCGGTTATTATTATTCTCTACTGCATTCTAGTGACTTTTTGTTCTCGGTTATTATTATTATCTACTGCATTCTTTATACTGTTTTTCTTTATCGTGTCATCCAAAAAAGAGAAGAAGTCGTCATTTTCCTTATCGTCATTTTCCTTAATATTCTTTTTCTTCAATTCATTCTCCAGTCTCGCCACTTTTTCCTTCAGTATTTGATTCTCCTTCTTCGTCAGTTCTTGATCATTCTCATTCGATTTAAGATCTTCGTTAAAATTTATGAGGCCCTTAACTCCATTCTCCGGTATCTGCACGTTTTGATTCAGATCCTCATTCAGTAGTGAGGTGTTGAGGTCTCCGGCTTCTGGTGAGATCTCCTTCTTCTGCTTTGCTGTTGTACGCGTACGATACAAGCCATCCCAATTCTTATTTAAGTTTTCATTTATTGCTCCTATTTGTTTGGAAAATATATCGTTCAAGTTACTCTTCTTTAGTTCTTTAACCCCCGAGTGCTGCGAAAGCATATCTCTATAATTGTTCAGTGTTTGCTCATGCTCAGGCTTTTTTTCAGCCATTAATATCTCTACTGTTCCTAAAAGGTCAAGAGCATCTTTTGTAGGAAGAGTATCGTCGATATTATTGTTATTGATCCCTTTCATCCGCGTCTGCATATCCTCGTAAATAGGAGTATATTGATCTCTCTGAGAGCCGAAATAATAAATCGCCCAACCAACCCCAGCACCAACTGACGCGATAACTCCATAAAGTACTATCGGCAGCACTATAGCACCGGTTCCAATGCCAATCATCCAGACCATATTTCCTACTACGATGGATATAAGAAAAGCAAGTAATCCCCTAATAGCTGGTGTGTTCGACTTCCCCGAATCTATATCTGCCTCCAACCAGTGTTTATAATCATCTAAAGTATTATTAACAAAAGGACCCAACTCTTTTTTTAACGTTTGTTCTGCAAGCCTATCCTTAATATAATTAGTATTATTTATGTGCTTATCCCCCATGGTAGCACTTAATATATATGTTAACTTAGTTACATCTGATGTCTCTTTTAGACGATTGAATGCCTTGCCCTCTGGTACGTTTTTTAGTTCCTCTAACCTATTAGTTAAATTATTCTGAAATTTCTTACAGTCCCCCGACTCCAGAAAAGCTTTTTCATTCAATATATTTGAGAATATATAATATTTCATATTATAGAATTGTTGCTTTTTATTATTCAATTCCTTCTCATTCGGCACAATATCCTCTACTGCTGCCAATGAGCTTAATGGTCCCTTGAACTCGTCTGTGCTCGCCTCCCATTGCTCCTGGTCTTCTGTTTTTCTTCTCCCCCAACTGATATCCAATAATTCATATATAGCCTTATCTACAGTATTCTCAAGCTCCTTGTGTTCAGCGTAAAGTACGCCCTGCTTACTGTGGTACTTCTCTTTCTCTACGCTCTTAGTAAAGATCTCATTAATTTGTACTTTTATAGGATCGTCTATCATATTATAATCGAAACGTCCGGTTTTAGCGTCCAACACGCCTAAAAGACTTGTGGAATAAAATTTGTCTTTGAAGAAGTTGTGCACACCCTGACCCGAAGGGGTCTTTATATCTCCGGGGCCATTTCCATAAACTTCTGCATTTGCTGCTGCCGTGCCTGAGTTTTGGGCTTCATTTTTGTTGTCATTTTTGTTGTCTGTCATAATATGATTTTTTTTGTTACTAAATTATAAGGAAATTCTAACTTATATAAAAAAATAATTCTATAAAAATAAGTTTTTTATATATCGTGTTGCTATTTTGATATTTAAAGTATATTTTTGCAATCGTAATAAATTCTGATCGTTATTTCTCTGTCTACTTATTAATACTTTTTCTTATATAGTATTTTTATCTTGCTTTACGTGAAATAAAGTTAGTATATATTATTTACTTTTCTACTTGATCTTAGTTTACTTTTGAGTCATAATCTATAAAACAATATATACATGAATTTTATAGTACCTCAAACTCTTCCTTATGCTAGAACCTCATTGAGTGATTTCTTATCAGAAAAATCTTTTAGCTATCACTACGATAAGCATTATATTTCTTATATCAATAAGCTTAATGATATAATTAAACAAGATTCCTCTTTACAAAAATTATCTCTCATGCAAATTATCTCTCGCTCAGAAGGACATACGTATAATATGGCCGCGCAAATATTTAATCATGAGCTCTTCTTTAATTCTATTACACCAAATTATAGTCAAATGTCTCAAAAAATTAAGCAAATTCTTCAAACTCAATTTCAATCAATTGAAAACTTCTATGACGCTTTTATCAAAGAATCAAATCTGTTTGGAAGCGGTTGGATATGGTTGGTTGCAAAAGATAATGTTATTAAAATCATCTCAACTGTTAATGCCGATATTCCAAAAGAAGTTAAGATTTTAGCAGTTTGTGATGTATGGGAACACGCTTATTATGTAGATTACTATAATGATCGACTCTCTTTTGTCTCAAAATTTATTAAAGAATATATTAATTGGAAAAATGTTGAAGATAATTTTTATGCAAATATACAAATCTCTGCTTGAAATATTATGAAAAACTTTTTATAATATATACCAAGGCGGGATAGCTCAGTTGGTTAGAGCATCGGAATCATAATCCGGGGGTCGAGAGTTCAAGTCTCTCTCTCGCTACTCTATATCGATAAAAACTGCAATAGCTTTTCATATAACGCTTAGCTAAAATTTATTTTTTGATATTATTGAAACAAAAATGTTTAATTCTCTCATATCTATATATAATATAAATAAAAAAATTTTCCTTTATCAAGATATATTTGCAAAGGTATCATTCTTAAACTCAATTCGATTTGAATCGAAGAATAAATCTCATTTCTCAGAAATGTTAAGTGAAAACTTTATTGTCATATATATGAACTACTTACCTCATATCACATCAAGACTTTCCCTTATCTTTCAGGACAAAACTTACTCTATTAATAAAATAATTGAATATAATCAAAGAAATATTCAAATCTTTGCTTCAAATAACGACTCAATATAATTAATCATGCCAACTTATATAAAAAAAATTATATCAATTTCGCAATATATATTCTATCTAATTTTATTGTAGTTGGCTGACCGAGCACCAAGACTGATATATAGTATACGTCATCTTGCATTTGCTCTACTCTGCCCGACTTAAATGTTGAATAAATATCGTGATTTACAATTGCTACTTCTTCGCCCACTTCAAAGTTTTCTTTACGGTCTTTTAGTTTTATCTCTTCTTCGCCTACTTGGCCCTGAATATTAGTAATAAATTTTTCATCTAGAACGGCATTTTTGCTGCCCCATTTATAAAAACCAGATACAATAGTAATGGACTCGATCACTCGCTCTATGAGGTCATACATATGCATCTTCATAAAGACAGAACCCTTGATTGGAACTATTTCTTTTATTAATTCATTTTCAGTAGGAGAGTTCACCACGGGAACAAATATTTGCTCTACATCTTTCAGTAAGTTTTCTTTAATTAACTCATCATTAATTCTTTGTTTTGCGATTTTCTCCATTCCGGATCTTACGCGAAGGACATACCACTTATATTCTCTTTCCATATTCAAAGATTTCTTTCATTATATAAGATTTCTAGTTAAAATTCAATAGTACATTATAAATCAAGAATAAATTTTACAAAGATTGATGACACCCAATCAAAAAATATTATTACGATAGATGAGATGATGACAGAAAGGCATATTACAATGGTTAGCTGCTGCATGGTGTCTTTGTTTGGCCAAGTGATCATTCTCACTTGATTGAAAAAATTTTTAAATATACTTAACATGTTATTGAGCAATGTCTATGCATAATTTTATATATATTTGGCACTATTGTCAAGTTATAATATAGACTATTTTGATCACCTCCTATATATTTGATATAATAGAACTCCATCTCATCATTATGTACATAATTATATCCACCGCCCATCAGCTCTAATAAGGTGGTATATTTTTCAGCATTTATAAAATTTTCTTTTTTTCTGAAAGAGAATTTCTCTATACTATCCTTTAATCTTTTATCATTATTGATTTTATCTTTTATAATATCATTATTTCTATACTTTATATTTAATAAAGCCTTGTGTAATTTTAATTCATCACAATCTAAGCAGATTGACTCATCTACAGTCTTTACAATTTATATAAAGCAATAATATAATACTCTCTTGAATCCTGTTTGCTCGCTTTTGGTTTAAATGTTTTTACTTTTTTAAATTTTGCTTTAAATTCAAGTAATAAATCTCGATCATCTGTACCAGAAAAGGTTTTTAAAAGGCAATGGCCATTTTGTATAAGATGATTTTTTGTAAACTTTAAGACCGATAGCGCTAATTGAACCATTTTATAATGATCCCCGTCAACATCTCCAGTGGTGGATGGCGACATATCACTAAAAATGATGTCATATTCTTCATTTGACTGAAAATCATGAAAATTTATTTGATCAAAAGTTACGTTTGCAATCGGGTGCATTTTTTTTATATCAATTGCAGTGATATTGCCTTTTAAAGTTTCACGCAAGACTTGAGTCCATCCTCCTGGTGCAGCTCCTAATTCAATTGCATTATGCGATTTTTGTAATAAAGAAAACTTTTGTAGTATTTCTTTGATTTTATAAGCAGACCTACTTCTGTATTTATTTAATTTTGCTTGATTAAAGTAAAAATCTTTTTTGTACATGATATTAAGTATGATGCTTTTTGTTATTACTCAACAGATTTATTTTCTCCTGACGAAGATTTTTTTTCTCCTACCGACCCTGGAGCTTTATCGGCCAATGGTCTTCTATCACTTTTATTAAAAGCAGATGGCTTAGTCCCTCTGGATCTGTCTCCTGCTGAAAATTGATTTCTTCTACGATCCGCTCCAGATCTAGGTTGATCGCCATCACGTCTTAGTGGTCTGTCTCCAAATCTTGCTCTATCGCCGCCGCCGCGTCTATCTCCATCACGTCTATCGCTAGACCTTGCTCTATCACCAAAGCTTGGTCTATCTCCATCGCGTCTTGGTGCTCTGTCTCCAAATCTTGCTCTATCGCCGCCGCCGCGTCTATCTCTATCACGTCTGTCACTAGACCTTGCTCTATCACCAAAGCTTGGTCTATCTCCATCGCGTCTTGGCGGTCTGTCTCCAAATCTTGCTCTATCGCCGCCGCCGCGTCTATCTCCATCACGTCTGTCATTAGATCTTGGTCTAAAGTCACCCTTTTCTCCTGATATTTTTCGTATAAAATTCTCGAGCATAGTTTGAGAGTATTTTACATATTGAATTTCATTGGATTTTAGATTTTGTAATTTAAATGGACCATATTGAATTCTAATCAGACGATTTACTTCTAGACCAAAAAAGCTCATAATTTTTCGAATCTCATTATTTTTGCCTCCTGTTAAAGTAACATATATCCAATTATTTGATGCTTCTTGCTGTTGCTTTGGTATATATATGTCAAAATCCTTATAAATAATATCTTCAAAAGTGATTGATGACTCTTTATTATTGATCAGTTTAGTCATATTGCCATGAACACGAACTTTATAAACTCTATCTAAGTTTGATTTCTCCATATGATGGGCTAATTGCTTATTATTTGTAACAATGATTAATCCTTCGCTATTGATATCTAATCTTCCAACTGTGACCAAGTGATCTTTGGTAGGAATATTAATATTTGAAAAAATAGTGTTTTTGTGAACAGGATCACTATGGCTGGATATCACTCCTAACGGTTTAGAGTATAGATAGATGTTAGCGCCATTGACTTTCATCTTAATTTCTTCTCCTTCATGAAAAACTTTATCATCGTTTTTAAGGGGATATGAGATATCTTTAACGACCGAATCATTAACAGAAATTTCTCCATTTTGTATTAACTTTTCAGCATCCCGTCTTGAACAGTGACCCGAGTTATTAATATATTTTACTAGTTGCATAATTGTTTTATAAATACTTATTCATATAATAGCAGGTATTTAGTCCATATACAATCGATTGACGAATAAATTAATTTATAATATAATTATTTTAATTTATGTAATAAAAATGAAAGTGCTATTTGATGGAAATACTTCGGCCCCTTTTATGTTAATAGGAGAAGCTCCTGGTAAAACAGAACTTATAACTAAAAGACCTTTTACCGGTAGAAGTGGTCAATTGTTAAGATCTTTTTTATTAAATTATGCAAATTTATCAACAGATAATAATTTGTATATTACAAATGTTGTAAAATTTAATCCTACTAACAATAGAACTCCCACTAAACTTGAAGTTCAAGCATCTTTGCCAGAATTAATTGAGGAAATTAAAAAAGTTAATCCAAAATTAATTATTCTATGTGGAGCCACTGCTCATAATAGCCTATTGAATATTAAATTTGCAAACATGACTATAGCTGAATTTAATGGTTATAAGACCTACTCTATCTTTCACCCCGCATATATATTACGAAATTATAAGAAACGCACTCTATATCAAACAACAATAGGAAATATTCCTAAAAATTAATTTCTATATGCACATCTAAAGATATGCGAGAATTTCAATTGGCAGAAGCATATCTAGCCCAATTAGATACAAATCCTAGTGTGGCCGCATTATGATATATAGTACAAAAAAAGTATATTAATGGACGACAGACAATATTATAATATCAAGTATTAAAACAAAAGCTTATTGTTTTATAGGAGAATATAAAGCAGGTATTGAAAAATATCTAAATAAATATCGAAAGCTTAATAAAAAAAATTAACAAATACGACAAACTGACTGCAATACTTGAAGTATACTTGAGAATAATATAGATTTGTTTAAAAGCTCTAATAGAAAAGAATAATATATATAATGCTAAGAAGATATATATATTTATATAATACAAGAAATACGATGATCTAATTATTATTATTCCTAATTTATATAAAAAATAGTTTGATTATAGTAACATATCCTTGTATAATAAATCATTACTGATTTTATAATATGATCTCGAAACTATATAATAACGCTAAAATAGCTTATAAATACATTTTCAATAAAAATCCATCTATTATTCAAATATTATGCTCTATTATTATCTTTTTTTTATTTTTTGTAATTATAATAATGAATTCTGCCATGAATGGTATGAATCAAAAATTTAAAAATCAAATTGTATCAACTAAAGGTGATATTACCTTATATATAAATAATGCGGCTAAACAACAAAATATTGAAAAAAAAATACGTAAATATCCATTTATCAAAAGTGTGATTCCTTCATGTAATTTTCAAACAATATTGTCAGGAAATTCTTATGCGGGATGCTTAACTCTATGTTATTACGATAAAGATATAAAAGAAAAACTGCAATTTTATAATTTTAAAGATAAGATTATTAAACCAAAAAATCATCCCGGCGTCTTTATTGGTAAAAATATCGCAGAAAAAAATAATTTAAAAGTCAATGATATTGTTACGCTATATATGATTCCAAATAATATAGAAGGATCACTTCGA
The DNA here is from genome assembly GCA_965658815.1 of Rickettsiaceae bacterium. Classification (GTDB taxonomy): domain Bacteria; phylum Pseudomonadota; class Alphaproteobacteria; order Rickettsiales; family Rickettsiaceae; genus CBFHTC01. The sequence continues at coordinate 35,044 of CBFHTC010000004.1, read as the reverse complement.
GAAATTTATTTCAATACTATAAAAATAGATGTTATGATTACTGGTATTCTATCAACTCAAAATTTTATTTTAGACTCTCTTACCATTGTATCAAGTATTGAAGACTTACAAAAGTGTATGAAAAAGCAACTAAATTTAAAGAGTAAAATCAATCAAATTGAAATATATTCAGACTCCTATGATAAATCAAAAACATATAGTAAAATGATGAAAAATGACTTTAAAGATTTAAAATTTGTATCATGGGAGGAAGAGTTTAAAGATTTGTATAAAATATTAAATCACTTTGTTATTGTAAAAGATGCACTAATTAATATGCTAATGTTTATTGTTCTCATAATTAATATTATATGTATTATCATATTTTATTATCTAAAAAGTAAAGAAATTGGTATTTTAATTTCTTTAGGAGCGTCAAGATATTTGATTGCTTTAATATTTGTTAGCTCAACTTTAAAATATATTATGATATGCGGCGCTTTGGGGTCTTCTTTTGCTTATTTATCATTATTGTATGCTGGTAATATTGTAAGCTCACTAAAAATAATAAATGTTTATAGTATATTTGATGGTATAATCTTTTTTCTTACTAAAATTAATTTTATTATGAATATATATGATCTGATATATATTAATATATTAAATTTAATTATAACAATAGTGATATCTATTATTCTCTCTTGTTATGTCTTTTCTAAACCAGTATATAACCAAATAAATTAAGGTATAAATATGTTAACAGTAAAAAAAATTAGTAAAACTTTTGATAATTATAATTACATCGTAAAAGATTTCTCTTGTAGTTTCTCTCCTAGTACTATTACTGCAATTATTGGAGAATCTGGAAAAGGTAAAACGACAATATTGCAAATGATAGGAAATATGATGCCAGTCACTCAAGGAGAAATATTATTAAATAATCAAAACATTGCAAATATCTCTAAACAAGAAATTGGTTTTATTTTTCAAAATCATAATCTATTGAAAGATATCACTGTGCGTGAGAATATTGAAATACCTTTATTATTGACCAATATGACAAGAAAAAAAATCAATGCTAAAGTAGATGAAATTATTGAAACTTTTCAAATCAAAAGTATTGCTGACCTTTATTATAATCAAATTTCAGGAGGCCAATCTCAAAGAGTTGCAGTAGCAAGAGCTATGATTAATAATCCTAAGATTTTAATTGCGGATGAACCCACTAGTAATTTAGATGATACCAACAATGATATTATCATGAAAGCTCTTAAAATCGCAAAAGATACATTTAAGACAATTATTATTTTTTCTACACATAAAAAAAGTAATCTAATTTATGCTGACGAAATTATCAAAATAGAATAAAACTCTAAGACATAATATGAATAATACGATATAGTTCATAAGGATTTTGACCAATAAATTTAAAAGAAATATTCTTATTTATACAAAAGACTTTATTGATGATAATTAGATGATAAAAAATTTCTTTTTCTTGAAATTGAGATAATTTTTTCATATATAAATATTGTTTATAAAATTGTTCAAATGATAAATATGAGTATCGATTTGTATCGCTAATATATTTTACTTCTACTACTAAATACTTATCTTGTTTTTCAAATTCAAGATCAATTTGAGTAAAGTGATTTACCTTTCTTCCGCAATACTTATAACCTTGAAAGCAAAAATAAATATATGCAATCAGTTCAGCGATATAGCCTTTTAAGTGTTTAAAATTCATATAATACATATAACTTAAAATTCAATAAAATCAAGAAAAGAAAATAAATATGTATCAATTATATCAAGAGTATTATCAGTTATTCAATTTCTGATAATAGCCAATTATTATTATGTTTACGCATTAAAATAAAATCATTTTTAATATCATCTATTTTGATATTTAAATAAAAAATATGTCCAAATTTATATATTTTAGTAATTAAAATACTTGTAATATTATTAGCACTGATAGATTTTAATTTTTCTATCGCAGAGTTTTCTACACAATTTTTAATTAAATGATTTGAAGATTTATTACTAAAAAGAAAACCTAAAAATGATAACAACTTTTTTGACATCATTTTAAGTGATAAATGTTCTTTTACTAATAATTCTAATAAAGCCGCTCTACTCTCATCATTATCAAAAGATACTAAATTCTTTTCATCTTCTTTTGGTATAGAAACAATAGTTTGTTCTAAAATTTTTTTTATTTGATTAACATCCGTGTTTTTTACCTTGTCTACTTCTCTTTTATTTATAAAAAATAAGTATACTATTATTGCTATGAAAATGATGTACTGTAACATAAGCTTTATCTTTTTTTTATTATACTACAATTTTCTCTATAATACAATTTTTATCTTGACATATAAAGAAAAAACTATTTCAATAAAAGAAAAAAATTATAAAAAAAGCTGCTATGTATTGCTTTATCTTTTTTCTATAATACAATTTTTATCTTGACATATAAAGAAAAAACTTTTAAAATAAAAGAAAAAAGTTATGAAAAAAATTAATTTTGATATTAGTATAATCACAAATTTATTTTTATTTTGCATTACTGTTTTTATTGTTGCATTATCTTTTTCTGCAGAATATTTTATGGGAGCAATTCCTTGTGTACTATGTTTGTACCAAAGATATATATATATGAGTATACTTGGAGTTTCGCTATTTAAATTAATAACAGTCTTTATTACTAAAAATGAAATGAATATCGTTTTATATATTCAGACCTTTTTGTGTTTATTGTTGTTTGGAATATCTTTTTCTCACTCATTAATGCAAAGAAATATAATTGATGCTCCTCAATCTTGTTATTTACAAATGGAACAATTGCAAATATTAAATTATACAAAGACATTATGTCAAGAAGGACCTAAGGTATTGGGACTATATAGCGCTGAATTAAGCTTTATAATGAGTGTACTATTTTTAATGATTTTGTATTTATCTTTTAGATTAAAAAATATCTATTAAAAAATATCTAAACTTTTTATAAAATCTATAGTAATTTTTCTATTTAATATAAGTGATTTTTTTGAAATAAAATCTATCTTCTTTTTTAAATCATGAGAATTTAAGCGAAAAGATAAAAATCTAATAACCTTATCATTTACGAGAATATGTTGATTTTTAAAATAAGAGATAATAATTTTTTGAAACTCATCGATATCTTCTGAATTATTAACATAAATATTTAAAAAAGAGTTTAATCTAGAATTTAAATCTTTAATAGATGTATCAATAGGATAATTATCTGATTTCACTACTAGAAAAATATTTTGTGCATTATAAATAAAGTTTAAAAAATGAAAAATTTCAATATTATCATTTTCATCAGAATTAATATTAATATATACATTTGTATTTTGTTGGTTTTTATATTCTTCTAAGGTTCGAAAAGAATAAAAGGAATATTTTTTAAATAAAAATTCTAAAATATCATTTGAGTTACCATATAAAATAACTTTCTTTGATAGGTCTGTATTATTAACAAGATACTGATAAGCAAAATGGTTACCTTTATGAACAACAAATTCATCATTTGAAATAGATAAGATATTTTGCAAAATCATTGAAGCATATTTTTCAGATATATAACATTTTGATATTGGTCAAGCTCATTTAAATATACTATTTTCATAGGACTATAAAGCGAAGATGCTAATTTATTAAATTCCTTTCGAGCTTCACTTTCATATTGATAAGGACCTAAATAAAGAATATATGTTCCATTATTGCTTATAAAGTCAAAATCAATATATTGATCATAATTTGAAGCAACCTGACTTGAGAAAGATAGAATTTCATCAAAGTTATGAAAATAATTTAATTCAATATAATAATACTTCTTTTTATATATCTCAACCTGAGATAAACTTTCTATAACTTTATAATATCTAGAAACTTGAATGTTATTTAAATAAATCTTCTCTTTTAAGTTATCATTATAAATTCGATATATAGGATCATCTTCGATATCATAAGTATTATTTGTAAAATAGTTTTGTACGATATTATTATTACTATGTGTTTTTTTAAAACCAAAAAATAAATACAAAAACATAGCGTAGACAATATAAATAGATAAAAAGAATGATAACAATAAAAATAAAATTTTCATTATCTTTTTTTTCATGTTATGATATAATTTATAACATTATATATAAAAAATTTTTTATATGCAACCAGACAGATCAAAATATTATTTAAATCCTAAAATATCAAAACATTTCTTTATAACTTCAAAAGCTTTTGATAATAAGAAATAAGTTTTACTGGACTTTACGCTATTATTTAATATCAAATTAGTTAAAATTGATAATTCATAGAGATAAGTCATAATTAAATGAACTTCAAGTTTTTTATATACATTTTCCATCAGTAATGGCCAAGAGTGAATAAATAAAATTATTTTTATTTCATCTTGGTTGAAGTTCCATTTCTCATCATAAATAAAATCATCTTTATTTAGTTCTTTTAGTTTACGAAAAAGATTACAAATATAATTAATATGAGAGTCTTTTTTTGCGGAAAGATCAAAATCAATTATAGTACCTTCTCGATTGCTCAATAGAGATGATCTAATAATATTATTATCTAAAACTTTCAACACATCATTTAAAGATAAAAATAGTCCACTTCTTTTAGACATAACCTGAATTTCATCATTTTCTATATACCTTACATTAGCGCAAATTTTTATAATATTTTCTTGATTTGGTTTTTTAAATATATTAAACGCTGCGTTATATTTGTTTTTATATCCTATGTGATCTTGGCCTAAAATAATAATATACTTATCAAAATGATAAGAGATCTTATACTTAATATAACATAGTTCAGAGGCAAAATAAGTATAATCTTGATTAGCTTTAGTAATAGCGGTATCATGATCATCTCCAAAATTTGAAGATCGAAATAACAACTGCGATCTATCAACCCAATTTTTATCTTCTTTTGGCTTTGGAATTTTGCCATAATATATATAATCTTGATTTTTTAATTCTTGGACAACATTATCAACTGAAAACCTCTTTTCTACAGAAGAGACTGAGTATCGATACTGCTTCATCAAATGATCAATATTATTTTTAAAAAATGATTGCTCGCTGACAACAGTATCATATGTGATATTAATTTGAGATAAATTATTGAAAATATCTTTTAATACATTTTCAATCACAAAGCTTTTAATCAAGCTATTACTTAGTTGCAAATAATCATATCTTTTTAATACCTCATGCGCAATATCAATAACATATTCTCCAGGGTAACAATTAGCGCTTAATTTTTGTGGTATTTTAGTATAAATTTCTTTACAGCGAATTAAAACACTTTCTAATAAATCATTAATTTGATTACCTGCATCATTGACAAAATACTCTTTTTTTACAACGGCCTTTAAATAAGATAAATAATTTGCAATGACATCGCCTAATACCGCCCCTCGAATATGGCCAATATGCAAAGGTCCCGTGGGATTAGCTGAGACATACTCTAAGTAGACCCTTTCGTCTCTTGTTAATTGAAGATCTATATCATCAATTTTATCAATAAGATGCTTTATATCAATATATATATTGATGAATTTATTCTTTGCAATAGAAAACTCAGTAATATAATCTATATTTAAGAAAAATTTTTTTAAGCTTTTCTCTAAACTCTCAATATCATCAATATATTTTAAATTAACTAATAATATATTTGTAGAGAAATGGCCTAAATGCAATTTAGATGAAATTGATAAACTAAAGTTAAGATTGGCATTTGTGATATTTTTTTCACAAAAGTGAATCATTTGTGTTTTTAATTCAAATAAAATACTTTTTGATTTAAAGGTAGAATTCATACAAGGATTATAGATCATACAATATCATATTTCAAGAAAATAAATTTAAAATTTATTAAAAAAATTTGTTAATCAAAAATATATTCTTCTATTATTGTAAGATATGAAAACAAATTACTATTTAGATATTAGAAAATATTTAAATTATTTATTTTATTTGAAATTTAATTTTATTAGTATTATTCTATTTCTCACCATTTCTTATTTATTTATTTTTTTTTATCAATACTCATTTTTTGAAAGATTAACCAATTACGAAAGATATATATTTGTATCAAATAGCAAAATCATAACAGATAAAAAATTAATTTCTTTTAATAACTTAGAAGAGGTAGAAAGCTATTTAATTAAATTATATATTCAAAATTTGTTTTCTTATAGTACAAGAAATATAGAGAATAATTATTATTATGTTAAAGGATTTTCAGAAACAAATGCAAATATACAAGATTATATAGAAAATACTTTTGATAGAAATACCTCAGAAATGCAAAAAAATAATTTCGCTCTTTGTTATATACAGAATATGAAAAAATTATCTGACAACTCTTATAATGTTAGTTTTTTTACCACTACATATAACGAAGAATATAAAAAAGTTGATAAAAAATATGAAATTGAAATTTTTTTTGATATAAATTATGATGAAAAAGCTTACTTTAAAGTAAAAAAAATAAAAACAATACAAATAACATGATCAAATATATTATACTATTCATAAGTCTATTGTATTCTTATGAAATAAAGCCAATACCTTCCGCTACTGATTTTCGCATAAAAAAAGTTTTATATGTGAAAGATTCTCCTATTGAATATATAGGAACATATGGAGTTGAAAGCATGATAACCTTTGATGAATCAGAGAAGATAGATAAATTAATTATATCAGATGCTTCAGCTTGGTCAATAAAAAAATTATATGACCATGTTTTGCTAATTACTCCTACCGAAAAAAATGCTAGTACTTATATGACTATAATTAGTAACAAAGATCGTGTATACTACTTTTTATTAAAAGCCAAATCTATTACTTCTTATGAAGATAAAGATATTACTCTTAATTTACATATTACCTACGGTAAAAATCAAGCTCAAACAAATGAAATACCAAATCAGAAAAAAATAAAGTCTACTGCTAAATATTATCCTGGAAAGAAAAATAAAGATACATACAAATATGTTGAAAATATATTTGAATATAATAACAAAACATATATAAAATTAAAAACTAAAATATTATTCAATGTATTTGTGTCAAATAATATAAATAGACTCTCTTGGGCCTTGCCAAATTGGAAATTATCAAAAGATAATAAATATATTATAATAGATGGTATCGCTCCAGCTGTTCTCTTAGTAGCAAATAATCAAAAATTTGCTTTTTTTAGAAAGAATTTAGTTAAAGAAAACAGAATGAGTTAAAATTTTAATAAATAACAGCTAAAACTATGATTATAAATAGGCTCTAGTTTGCATTTTAAATAATATTTATCTAAATCTAATAGATAAGTATCTTCATGATAAAATTGATCCTTAATATAAGTCGAATTTTTAATATTTACATCATCAGTAATGATAGAGATATTCTTATTGAATTTATTAATAATATTTTCATAAGACTGCGCCTCTAAATAATATTGATTTTTATATGCGTAAGTATATTCATTAGATTTCCAAGATTTCAATATTATTAATGAATTTTTATCTAAAAAATCAAATACTCTAATTCCAAAAAGATTTTTATTTTGATGACATAGACCTTGACAAAAGGCTAATCCATTTTTCAAACCTTGATAAGACCCTACTCCTAGAAAAATAAAAAATTTTTTTATATCTTTTATATTTAATTTTAGATTCAATAATGCATCACGTACAAAAGAAGCTAAAAACGCAGAAGGATCATTTTTGTATAAATTAAATCTATAGATTTTGTTATCTTTAATAATAGCAAAAAAATAGTTTTTTGATTTACTTGTATCTAAAAAAGCATATATCATAGATTACATTATAATACATAATTTGACTTAATACAACTTTATATGTAAAATAAACAAAAAGACACTATATGAATTATCATTATTTAAAAAAAATCATTTTAAACAAAGAAGCATTTAAAGAAACAATAGCAAAAAGAAAAGAAGAAATATCATATGATGAGTTAGAAAATTTATACAATCAATATAGGAAATATTTAGATGATAGACAATTGATTGAAGGTAAAATCAACGCTTTAACAAAAGAGATTCAAAAAAATTTTTCAAATGAGCTAAAAAATGAAGTAAAATCTTTAAAAAATCAAAAAGAAGCATTGGTTAAGCCAGATTTATCAAAAATAGACTATATACCAAATTTTTTAAATAATTCAGTGCCTATAGGAGATAATTCAGATGGAAATAGTCTTATAAAAACAGTAAACAGTGATAAATCAATAGAAAACGCAATACCTCATTATAAATTTAGTGAAATATTGACAGATAGAGGAGTTAATATGTCTGGATCTAGATTTACAGTATTTTCAGGAAAAATAGCAAAATTATTTCGTGCATTATCTCAGTTTTTTTTAGATAAATTAACCAATTATCATGAATTTGAAGAAATGATAGTTCCTTACTTAGTCTTAGACAAAGCTATGTATAATAGTGGAAATTTACCGAGATTCGATGAAGAAAGTTTTAAGACAGATAAATATAGACTTATACCTACCGCAGAAGTATCTTTAATTAATTTATTTGAAAATCGAACTTTTGATAATTTAGATAAGATTAGAGTATGTGCATTTACTCCATGCTTTAGATCTGAAGTAGGAAGCGCCGGGCTTGATACTCAAGGTATAAAACGATTGCACCAGTTTCATAAAGTTGAAATGGTATCAATAACACGAGAAGATAATTCTGAAGCTGAGCATGAGTTATTATTAAAGATTGAAGAAGAAATTTTGCAGGATTTGAAATTACCTTACAGAATAGTAAATTTATGTTCAGGAGATATCGGATTTCATTCAAGTAAGACTTACGATATCGAAGTATATATGCCATCAATTAAGCAATATATGGAAATATCAAGTTGTTCAAATTGTATTGATTTTCAAGCGATTCGATCAAATATAAAATATAAAGTAGACAATCATAAGAAATTTGCGCATACTTTAAATGGATCAGCTTTTCCAATTGAAAGAATGATAGCGGCTATAATTGAGAATTATCAATATGGCAGCAACAATGATTTTAGAATACCAGAAATTTTAAAAAAGTATATAAATTAATTTATTTTTTAAGTATAAGATTTTTGTCTTTAATAATAACATTTTTTTCTTTAATAATGAAATTCAATAAAGCATCTGTCATCTTGGGCGTATAAGATAGATTGTTATTTTGAATAATCTCATCATTATCGGATATAGACTCTAATAGAAAGACGTATAATTTATTATTAAATAAAATAATATCACTAGATTTATTTAACATAAGAGAGATAAGATAATAATTGTTATCAAAGAAAATAGAGTCTTGATCAACGGAATCATAATTTTTATAAGTTAATTCTTTAATATCATATTTATATTTAATACCATTTTCCAAAAAATTTGATGCTGTTTGATTGGTAAAAATCTTTAAATCTTGCCTAACACTTTCCAATGCTTTCGGAACAATATAATTTTGAATGATAGAGTTTTTAGCTTCGTCTAAAGTTTGATATCTTTCTGCAACAAAATCACTATACAAAATAAGTTTAATTTTGTTATCTGAAGAAGCCTGCAAGTCCATCTGAGATAATAAAAGATTATTTTCTGCATTTAATATATCTTCCTCTAAACGAGCATTATATTTCTCTGCAATTTTAGATATATTTAAACCTAAGGCTATATCTTCTTGAATTAAGGGATAAAGTTTTTCATCTAATAGAAGATATTTTATTTTATAATGAGAATTTGCTAAAAAAGTATCTTTATTATTATGATAAATGTGAGCTATTTCTTCTTCTGTATATTTTATATTTTTGATATAATCAATTTCTATATATTTATATTGACGAATCTCATAAAAATACTGATAAATAATTTTATTTATATAAGAGTTTTCTGTATACAATAAATCTTCTTTAAACATTTCTTCAAAGAATCTAAAAGCATATTTATATTTCTTGTTTTCAAAGTATTTTGTTTGCGACTTAACATTTTTATTAAATAAGGATATATCAATTTTATTTTGTTTATTAAAGAACTCTATTCCTTCGCTTTTAATAGCTTCATTAATAAAGTCATTTGATGGAAAAAAATCAAAATATTTCACTAGAGAAATATAGAGATGAGCTCGAAAAAGATCTTGAAAGTTATTAGCGTTTATATCCTGTTTATAAATACCTCTTTCATTTGCAATATGTACTATTAAATCATCGTCTGTAAATATTTTAGTAAAAAAGGCATATAGACTAATAATAGTAATAATCAAATAGACAATAAAATATCTTATGAAACCTCTTAATGTATTATACATGGAGAAACCAATTTTGCTAATATAATATTCAAAAAATATAGAAAAGTCAATAAATATTTATAAGATTATACAATATGACAGATTAATTAATTCCAGTAGAACCCCAACCTTGATCGCCTCTTATAGTTTTATCTAAAGCAACAGGAGATTCTACCTTTTCAAATAAAAATGATTCATATTTAGCAATAATCATTTGAGCAATACGAGTATCTTTTTGAATTTTTAAATCTTCAGAGGTAATATTCATGGCTATCACTCCTATTTCGCCTCGATAATCACTATCAATAGTTCCGGGTATTACAAAAAGACCCTTTTTATATGACATACCTGACCTATTTCGCACTTGTATTTCATAACCTTGAGGTATAGAACAATATAAACCGGTAGGAATAATAACTCTTTCATTAGGTTTGATAGTCATATCTTTTGCAGAGGTAATATCGTAGCCAGCGCTTCCAGAAGTTTTTTGCTGTGGTGTATAATTAGTAGACGAATAAAACTTTATTTTCATACAATGTTTTTTTGACCATAGTAATCTAAAAATAAATAAAAATCAAGCCAATTAATGATTTATATTTTAACAATTACTATATTTATGAGATAAGTTTAAGTAAAATCTCATTTGCCAATTGAGGATTTGCTTTACCTTGACTTTTTTTCATAATAAGACCTATCAAACTAACAAATGCTTTTTGTTTTCCAGATTTAAAATCGAATACAATTTTTTTATTTTCATCAACTACTTCTGAGATAATAGAAGTTAAAATTTTTTGGTCTGTAATCTGCTCTAATTTTTTTTCTTGAACAATTAGATTAGGAGATTTTTTTTCTTCGTACATATATTTTAAAACAGATTTTCCAATCTTTCCTGATATTTTTTGAGAATCTATCATTTGCAAAAGTTCTAAAAAGTTGTGGCTTGAAATAGTATTATTTTTAAACTCTATTTGATATTTATTTAAGAGACTAAATAACTCACCAACCATCCAGGATGATATCAAGCTATAGTTATCAAATTCTGCGGCTATATCTTCAAAATACTTTGATGTATACTTATTAGATGCAATAATTTGTGATTCATATTCTGTCAATTTATACTGAGTCATATATCTATTGACTTTATGTGATAAAACTTCAGGCATATCTTGTTCAATTTGATTAATATAATTTTGATCGATCACAATTGAAGGAAGATCTGGCTCTCTAAAATATCTATAATCATCTAAATTTTCTTTTTCTCTCATAACAGAAGTTTCTCCTGTGGCATCATTGAACAACATAGTGGATTGGCGAATTTTTTCACCTTTTACAATCAAATCTATTTGTCTATTTGCTTCATATATAATTGCTTTCTCAATATTTTGGTATGAATTAACATTTTTAATTTCACATCGATTTCCAAGCTCTGTTGATTTAGCCAATCTAACCGAAACATTTGCATCACATCGAAGAGTGCCTTTTTCTAAATCTCCAACACAGACATCTAAAGATTTTAAAATGTTTCTAATTTCTTTAACAGTTTTTGCCGCCAATGCAGGAGTTGTAATATCGGGTTCTGTTACAATTTCAATTAATCCGACTCCAGCACGATTTAAATCAATTAAACTAAAATTTTTTTCATGAATACTTTTGCCGGCATCGTTTTCCATGTGAATTCTATTAATACGTATTTTTTGATTATCAATAATAATATAGCCCTTTGTAGCAATTGGATGATAAAATTGTGTGATTTGATATCCATTTGGTAAATCTGGATAGAAATAATGCTTTCTATCAAACTCTGAAAATTTATTAATCGTACAGTTTAATCCCAACCCCGCTCGAATAGATAATTCTAAACATTTCTTATTTAGAGATGGCAAAGTTCCAGGAATAGAAGCATCGATTACGGAGACGTTATAATTTGGAATTTCTCCAGGTTTATTAACAGAACTTGAGAACATCTTACTATTAGTATTTAGCTGAGCGTGAATCTCTAAACCAATAACATATTCCCACTCTTTAAAATGTCTTGAAATTATCATTATAATACCTCTTTTACTATTAATTTATCGACTTTTTCATGCAAGCATTGATTTATAGAATCTATCATGATGCCACCTCTGTTTTAATTAAGCGCTCTACTTTTTTAGCAAAATGACACATCTCGCTTTCTTTCCAATAATTTCCTATAATATGTATACCTAAAGGTAAAGAGTTCTTTTTTTTATAAGGCAATGACATAGCCGGCACTCCGGCCAAACTAGCTGGAATAGTATACAAATCATTTAAATACATATCAACAGGATTTACAATTGAGTTTAAATCAAAAGCAACATCTGATGTAGTAGGAGTGACTACAAAATCAACTTTGTTAAAAGAATCAATAAAGTCATTTGCAATCAATCTACGAATTTTCTGAGCTTTTAAATAATAAGTATCCTGAAAACCAGCAGAAAGGACATGAGTTCCTAACATAATACGCCTTTTAACCTCTTCTCCAAATTCTCTATTATTTGAATATAAATCAAATAGATTTTTTGATTTAAGATCTTTTTGGTATCCATATCTTATGCCATCATATCTAGCCAAATTAGAGCTGGCTTCAGATGAAGCTACAATATAATATGCGGCCACTCCTAAATGAGCGTGCTTCAAGGTTATGTCTTTAACGGTAAAATGCCTTTTAAAAAAATCAATGATAAATTGGCCATCTTTATTTTTTTCAAGTATATGAATCGGCAGACCGACAACAATATCTTTTTCTAGGACATGACTTATGATTTTATTTGAAGATTGAAAGGAAGTGGTATCACGAAAATCATAGACAGAGGACATTTCATCTAAAATAATTTGAGCATCTTCAACCGAATTTGCTAAGACTCCAGCTTGATCTAATGAACTAGCAAATGATATCATACCATATCGTGAACATCGTCCATATGTAGGCTTAATACCCACTACTCCTGTAAAAGATGCGGGCTGACGAATTGATCCTCCTGTATCAGTGCCCAATGCAGCATGACATATATTTGCCGCAACAGCGGCAGAGCTTCCACCAGAACTTCCACCCGGTGATTTGTTTATATCTAACGGATTTTTTACTGATCCAAAATATGAAGTTTCATTTGAAGATCCCATAGCAAATTCATCCATATTTAGCTTTCCTATCGATATCGCCCCGGCTTGATTTTGTAGTAAGTTTGTTACATGAGACTCATAAGGAGGCACAAAGTTATGTAGCACTTTGGATCCCGCGGTTGTTAAAATATTTTTAGTACAAAATATATCTTTAATTGCAATTGGTATACCTTCTAATCGCCTATTAGTACCATTTTTATATTTTATATCAGATTTCTTAGCCTGCTTTAAAGCTTGCTCAAAAGTTTTAGTAATAAAACAATTTAAATGATCATTTTTTTTTGCAATTTCTATTTTATCAGTCAAAAATTCTTCAACGGTCAATTCTTGCGTTTTAAATTTTTCTAAAGTATTTAAAATTGAACTCATTATCGACAAATATTTTTTAAGATACTACTACATATATTTCAATTTAACAAGACTCAGTCAATAGTTTTTTAAATAAACAAGATTTTTATACAATTATTACAAATTTCTAAACGAGTATATTATTATGTAAATGATATACTCAGGAGTTAATAGATTATACTCCTTCCAAAGTATTAGCTCGGTAGCACTATCACGGGCTCATGCATGCTATATTACCTAAAAAGTTATTCTTATCTACTGCTATTAAATTATTAATAGAGGACAGACCTTCCTTTGCTACTTCGGTTGCATTTTTTTCTGCATTTATTTTAACGAATTTAAGGATATTCAACCTAGCAAAAGTATAATTTTTATTTAACTCCGTCTAAGCTTACTTCATCCCCATTTGGTGGAGATGTCGAGTGCCGCCCTCGAGTCCGAAATTGATATTTTATTATACTTGTTTATATTGCTATAGACGACATAATCGTCATGATTATTATAATCAATAAGTATATATAAATCAAGAATCATTATAAAAAAAATCGTGGGCCCTATATGAATTGAACATATGACCTTACGCTTATCAGGCGTACGCTCTAACCACTGAGCTAAGAGCCCTTAACGCAAATATCTTATCATTTTTTAGATATCATGTCAACTCAATAATTTATAATTTTTTTGTCTTGCCTTCTGGTGACTTAAAAAAATTCTTAAATTAAGGTGAAATATAAAGTGGAAGATCGACTATATGCAAATCGGATATATTATCTTGCGATGTATTTTCTTCAATAGCATCCGCTATGTTTAAAAACGCACTAGAGACAATAAATATCATAGACAAAACCTGGAATAATGTATCGCTTAAAGTAATATTCATATATTCTTTATACTCAGGTGTGCGATATTCCTCTGAAAAATTCTCAGATCTCAAATCTTTTCCTATATTATTAACCGCTTCTATTAAAAAATTCAAATCTTTGATTTTTTTTATTAAAGCCTTCTCTTGCTTCGGGTCTATTATGCTTAGTTTATTATACATATCTGGGTTTAAAATCTCCGGCTCTACATTTAGAGCGTAATGCAAAAACAAACTTACGGCCAACTCTTTATTCCTTAACAATGTATTTACGATCCCGTCTTTATTGATTAGCATTGACAATTGTGGAGCTATATCGATTATTGCACTGAAGTCTGACGTTGAATTTTGTTCTTGTATTATTGCACTGGAGTCTGACGTTGAATTTTGTTCTTGTATTATTGCACTGAAGTCTGACCTTGAATTTTGTTCTTGTATTTGTTGCTCCAAAAAAGCAAGCAGGCCATCTATTGCTTTAAAAAAAGAAAGCTTACCTCCTCTCTGCAATGTCTCTAATTCTTGTTTATATATTGTTAACAAACCAAGTAAGATTGATTTGAAAATTTCTTTATGATTATTACTAGGTATAAAGTTATAGAGTATATTACTATATATTAAAAAAGACTTAATCGGAGTTTCATTAATTGTTATAAATTCATCAATCTTCTTAGTATCATCACAAGTTACTTTATCTTTTCTTGTAGAAAAACTATTGTTTATAATATTATGAAATGATGTGTCATCATTAGCACGGTCTAAGTGATAAAGACAATGACTTGCAAAATTAGATAATTCTAAAAAGTAGGGTTTTAGACCTGCGATATTATTCTGATCGATCTCCTCGATTAAATGTTTTACCCCACCCAATAAGCTACTATACTGAAAAAGGAATTTTTTTAAAAAATCTTGGGGATGATTTTCATACGATAGAATAAATTTGCACATAGTCTTAAAAAGTTCTATATTAAATTTACCGCTACGATCATTAAATATCTTACACAATAATTGATATATATTGCCTATCTTGATATCAGTATAATTTGAAATTGAAATTTCTAATAGAGGTATAGAATCACACAAAAACCGCTGCAAAGGTATTTTTTGATTTATAGATTGAATACTAGTTATTGCTGATTGTATTTTTTTAATTACTGAAAGTAATTTGTTTTCTGTTGCTTCAATTGAAGAATGCTCAGCAAAAATTCTAATTTTATCAATTAAATTACGTATACCTGTATCAGATTCATTAAACATAAACAACTCTATAATTTTCTTAAATGAATCTGGACCTATTTTCGATATAATATCATTTAAATTAATATTTTCACCTCTTATATAATTAGATAATATTGATGCTGGAAGGTTTGTGATCGGCTCTTGTAATAATTTCTTTGTTTCGTCTGGTAATTTCCTAAATTCTTTTAGAATATCTATTGCTGAAAGTAATTGCTCTCCCCATTTTTGTTCAGCGTTTGCAGCAGCAAAATTTTTAATTTTATCAATTAAATTACGTATACCTGTATCAGATTCATTAAACATAAACAAAGCTATAATTTCCTTAAATGAACCTTCACCTATTTCCGATATAATTTTCTTTAAATCAATATTGTCACTTTTTAATATTAATGCTAGATTTGTGATCGGCTTTCGTAATAACGTCTTTGTTTCGGGTTTTAATGACATAAATTTTTCTCGAATATCTATTACTGAAAGTAATTGCTGTGCCCATTCTCCAGAATTCTTTTCATCAGCAAAACTTTTAATTTTATCAATTAAATTAGGTATACCTTCATCAGGTTCAGATATAAACAAAGCTATAATTTCCTTAAATGAACCTTCACCTATTTTCGATATAATTTTCTTTAAATCAATATTGTCACTTTTTAATATTAATGCTAGATTTGTGATCGGCTTTCGTAATAACG
>CBFHTC010000004.1:0-18354 GCA_965658815.1 Rickettsiaceae bacterium | reverse complement strand
TCTTTGTTTCGGGCTTTAATGACATAAATTTTTCTCGAATATCTATTACTGAAAGTAATTGCTGTGCCCATTCTCCAGCAAAAATTCTAACAAAAATTTTAGTGTTATCAATTAAATTAGATATACCTTTATCAGATTTATTAAACAGAAACAAATCCATAATTTTCGAAAATGAATTTGAACCTATTTTGAATATAATATTTAAATTAATATTTTTATCATTTATAGAATTAAATAATATTGGTTGTAGATCTATGTCTTGTAATAACTTCTTTGTTCCCTTGTTGTCGAATTTACTAAAAGATATGTAAAGTTTAAATATAGCAGCAGTTGCACTGCTAAAAACCCATTGACCAGTAGCAGTTGCAGTTGCACTCCTAAAAAGCCATTGACCAGTAGCAGTTGCACTCCTAAAAAGCCATTGACCAGTAGCAGTTGCACTCCTAAAAAACCATTGACACATATCTTTGAGCATTATTCTATTGGTGAAGTATATTATGATCATATCACGAATAGTCTTTAAGTCAATATTGAAAATCAAATGATATAATATATTATTAATTATATAGATTGATTAATTCAACAAGGTATATATTTAAATATATAAAGTTAGGTACAAATACGCTATCATTTTCAACTACCAATCCCGCTTTTTTAGCATTTACAATAAATAAACTCCAGCTCTGGTTGAATTTTTCTACTAAAAACCTGGTTATACCTTTTGTCAATCTAAGACTCATCATCATGGCCTCCTTAAAAGCCTCCTCCTCTGATAATAAAGTCTTTACCTCTCCCCTATTTCGCAACCAATTAATAGGCAATGATTCCATAGTTCTACTATAAACACCTTTTTCTGTATGAATGCGGCTATGAGCGCCGGGGCCATAACCTAAATATTCCTCATAATTCCAATACTTTAAATTATGCTTACTTTCAAAACCTTTTTTTGCATAATTTGAAACCTCATATTGTAAAATATTTTTTGATCGTAAAAATTGCTCTGTATATTGATATAAATCTACCGAAGTATCATCATCTAAAACTTTTAACCGCCCTAAATCATAAAGCTTTTTAAATTTAGTATTTTCTTCAATTGAAAGTTGATATAACGAAATATGATTTGGCATAAAAGATAAAGCAAAATCTAAATCCTCTTTCCATTTTGCTAAATTATCATTATGAAGCCCATAGATTAAATCAAAAGAGAAATTATTAAATATATTCGACGTTTTTTCTATAACAGAAATAGCCTCTTGAGCAGAATGAACTCTTTGTAAAAATTTTAAATTTTCATCTCTAAAAGACTGAACGCCTATTGATAATCTATTAACTCCAGCTATTTTAAAGTCTTGTAAATATTTGCTTTCTACAAAGCTAGGATTTACCTCTAAAGTAATTTCAACATCTGAAGATAAATTTAACTTATCGATAATGTTTTCAACAGTATTGGCGCTCATTAAAGAAGGAGTACCTCCGCCAAAAAACAATGTTTCTATTTTTTTATCTTTATAATCATCTTCATAATCATTTAAATCTTTTAAATAATGCTTAAGCCATACTTTTTGATCTATTGTACGAACAACATGAGAGTTAAAATCGCAATATGGACATTTTTTTATACAAAAAGGCCAATGAATATATACTCCAGTCATCGTATTATTTTCTTATTTTCTTTTTCAAATCACTATTCATTTAAAAACCAATTTGACTCTAAAGCAGCGATACAGCCACTTCCAGCTGATGTCACCGCCTGACGATAGATAGAATCTTGCACATCTCCGGCTGCAAAAACTCCTGAAATATTTGTTTTAGTATTATTGGTTTTGATATAACCATGAGAATCCAAATCTAAGATATCTTTAAATAAAGAAGTTTGAGGAGAATGCCCTATTGCAATAAAAACTCCAGAAACATTTAAAGTCTTGATTTTTTTATCATTTGATTGAATTACAATACTTGTCACAGATTTTGGATTTTTAACTCCTTTAACTTCAATCAAATTACTGTTCCATTCAAATTTAACATTTTTTTTAGCAAACAACTCTTTTTGCAGGGTCTTCTCTGCGCGCAGCTCATTTCTTCTATGAACCAAAGTCACTGAGCGACAAATATTTGATAAAAACTTGGCCTCCTCAACCGCTGTATTTCCTCCTCCAATAATTGCTACATCTTTGTCTTTGTAAAAATAACCATCACAAGTGGCGCAACCAGAAACACCGTAACCAAGAAACTCTTGCTCAGAAGGTATATTAAGATAGTTTGCTTTTGACCCTGTAGATATAATAACGGTTTTTGATTGATATATACTGTCTTTTGAAATTAACTTAAAGTTTTTAATTTTAGAAAAATCAACTTCTGTTATCCAATCGTTTTTAAATTCAGCGCCATGAGCAACTGCCTGCTTCTTCATCTCTTCCACTAACCAAGGACCTTGAATAGGCTTTTCAAAACCAGGGTAATTTACTACATCTGTAGTAGTGGTTAATTGACCGCCAGGTACTGGCCCCTCAATCACTAAACATGAAAGCCCAGCTCTTACAGCATACAAAGCAGCTGTACAACCAGCAGGCCCTGAACCTAAAACAATTGTATCATATTCTTTCATAGACAAGATTAAATTATTATGAATATTATACCTTTTTTATTTTTGTAATCAAGTATGTTAATAATTTTTACTATAACAATTTTTATGATTTTAAGGCTATAACTCTTAAAATCATGAGTATTTATGTTTATTGAGAGGCTCCTCCTCTTCTCTTAAGACTCCAACCTTTGTTGTAATTGCAATATTTGCAAGAGAAGCCGCGTGTTTTAACGCAGTGATAACAACTTTAGATGGATCAATAATACCTAAATCATTAATCATATTTCCAAAAATATTATTTATCACATTATAACCATATCCAAATTTTTCTTTTTCTAAGTTAGCAAAAACCGTATGTTCATCCTCTATACCGGCATTTTTCAATATATGCTTTAAAGGCTTTCTAAGAACCATTTTAATCATTTTTGCTACAGATACTCTTAAGTCTGAACTACTTGAATTTTCGATCATTTTATTTAGTATAAATTCTGAAGCATAGAAAAGAGAAGACCCTCCTCCAGGTAAAATTCCCTGCTCAAGAGCCGCTTTAGTCGCATGTAAGGAATCATCAACTCGATCTTTTAGCTCTTTTCTTTCAACCTCACCACTTCCTCCGACTTTAATAACCGCAACGCCATTTCCTAGCTTTGCTAATCTCTCAGATAGTTTATCTTTTTCATATTCAGAAGAGGTTTTCTCTTTTAAAGTGCGAATCTCTTCTTTCCTACTTTCAATGTCAGCGTTTTTTCCTCCAACATTTATTAACAAAGTTTTTGTTTTTGATACAATCACTTTTTTAGCATGCCCTAAAACATCAATATTTACATCATAAGTATTTAATCCAGTATCCTCTGTAACTAATTTTGCTCCTGTAGCTATAGCTATATCAAGTAGATTATCTTTTTTTCTATCTCCATACCCTGGAGCTTTTACCGCGCATACTTTTAAGCCTCTCTGTTGGTTCATAATTAATGTAGTCAAAACAGAATTATCAACATCATCAGCTATAATTAAAAGAGATTTGCCAGATTGCGCCACTTTCTCTAATATTTGAATAATGCTTTTTATACTAGATAATTTTTTTTCGTATACTAAAATGAAGGTATCTTCTAATTGAGTTATAGATTTCTTAATATTGTTGATAAAGTAAGAAGACATA
Organism: Rickettsiaceae bacterium; assembly: GCA_965658815.1. Taxonomy (GTDB): domain Bacteria; phylum Pseudomonadota; class Alphaproteobacteria; order Rickettsiales; family Rickettsiaceae; genus CBFHTC01. The sequence goes on along the minus strand of CBFHTC010000004.1, from coordinate 14,611 downwards.
TGACCAGAAGAAAAATGAAAACCCTCAGTTAGATCAACATGAGTGTCCATACTACTTCCTTCTTCCACCGTAATAGCTCCATCGGTTTTGACTTTTATAATAGCTTCTTTTATATAGTTACCAATTTTCTCATCACCGTTAGCAGAGATGGTAGCTACTTTAAGTATCTCTGTTTCATTTGTTAAATTAATAGGTATTGATTTAGATTCTAAGTACTTTATCACCTCATTTGTAATAAATTCAATTTCTTTTTTTACTTTTATAGGATTTTCTCCCATGGAAATTAATTTATAAGCCCCTACAACTAGATAATATATTAAAATAGTACAAGTAGTGGTACCATCTCCCGCACTGTCAGCAACTTGAGAGGTTACCTCTTGAACCAACTTTCCTCCAATTCCTTTTGGAAACATATATTGAGCAACAGTAGCTCCATCTTTTGTCACTCTAACCTTATCTCCGTCTGATTCAATAATCACGTTTAAACCATTAGGACCATAAGTCGAAGAAACAGCATCAAATATTTCCTTCATACCGTTAATAATCTCTTTTGTATAAGATTCGCCATGTATATTTTTTGTCTTTATCATAATTAAACCTCTAATATTGCTAAAATATCTGACTCACTTACACAGATATAAGATTTTCCTTTTATGTCAATTTCAGTGCCGGCATACTTTGAAAAATATACTTTGTCACCAATTTTTACTTTTAATGTTTTTATATTTCCATTTTCAAGTATTTTTCCTTCTCCTACAGATACTACTTCACCATAATTTGATTTTGTAGAGTCAGACGTCTGTGGTATATGAATATAAGAAGAGCTTGAAACCGCTTCTATTATTTTTAATATCACCTTATCATTTAAGGGTTTTATTTTCATAGCTTTACATTATTTTTTCAAGATATTATATAAGGTGTTATTTATAAAATTCAATAGCTGCCATAAACTTTTTTATCAAGTTTTATATCGTTTCCATCTCCATTTTCATTGAACTAATTTTATTCTCAACTAATTGAATAATAAATAATGCTTTTTCTTTATAAAAATGCATATCTTCGATTGATAGATGATCAAACTTGCCTTCTATTTCATTTAACTCTTTTAAAAGCAATTCGATAGATTGATTTTTTAAACTTTTTTCAAACTCTTCTACATAATTTTTTTGATTTAAATTTTTAAACTGAACCTTAACCTCTTCTATCACAGAGAAGATGTTTTTTTGCTTTTTGATAATATCTTCTATGGGCAGGCTGTTTAAATTTTTAGAAAAAGATTCAATAATTTTTAGCTTTTCATTAATTGTTTTATCTGACATATATTTTTATTTTTTTGTATTCTAACTAACTTTACACCTAAAGTCTATAATTTAGACAAATAAATCATTATTCAATGTCATCATCATAAAATTCCATCACTTCATTATTTATTCTTATAATAGAAGAATCAGTGACTATATCGATATATTCTTCATATCCTTATTTTGTAGCATTTTTTATATTAACCTTTATAGTATTTTATATTTTCTTTGGTTTCTTCACAAAACGATAATTCTTTTACATCTTTATCGCTTATTTTGTCTATTTCTCTTTGCCATGTTGCTATCATGCTTTTCTTCACAGAATGATTTTCTTCACAGAATGCTTTTCTTCACAGAATGCTTTTCTTCACAGAATGCTTTTCTTCACAGAATGCTTTTCTTCACAAATTATTATACAAGTCAGTTATAAACTGCACTGCTTTTCCGTAGTCATCTAATATTATCATCCTATTGATTCTTTGTACTGCATGAAACACCGTAGTATATCTTAAACTTTTACATAAATAAATCTATCATCTCGTCAATTTGAGATCTAATATTATCATCGTTCTCATATTGATTCTTGATTGTTTGCACCGCATGTAACACCGTGGTATGATCTTTTCTATCAAATTTACGACTAATTTCTACTAAGCTATGATTTGTTAGCTTCTTACATAAGTACATCGCTATTTGTCGCGTTTTTACAAAACTCCTCTTTCTAGAAATAGAAAGCATATCTTTTAAATTTATTTTATAATAATGAGAGACCTTTGCCTGAATATCCTCAATTGATACAGACTCCTTTTTTACCTTAATAATATCTTTCATGATATTTTTTGCAACAGAAAGGGTGATATCCACTTTCATCAAACTTGAATACATAACAATTTTGTTTAAAGCTCCTTCAAGTTCGCGAACATTTGTATCAAGATTCTCTGCTAAAAATTCTAATACCACAATATCAATTTTATAATTTAAGCCCATTACTTTTGATTTTAAAATACCCAGCCTAAGTTCATAATTTGTCTCGTGAATATCGACAGTTAACCCCCAGGCTAAACGAGATTTCAATCTATCTTCAAGTTTGTCTAAATTTGATGGAGGTTTATCACAAGATACTATTATTTGTTTTGAGTTTTCTAGCAAGATATTAAAAGTATTAAAAAATTCCTCCTGAGTTTTATTTTTACCGCATATAAACTGAATATCATCAACCATCAATATATCTACAGATCTTAATAAATTTCTAAAACTGTTATTATTATTCATTAAAGATTGCACAAATGATTGTACAAATTTTTCAGCGGACATATACAAAACTTTTTTATTTGGATATTTACTTTGAACATGATGACCAATCGCGTGCATCAAATGAGTCTTTCCTAATCCTACATTTCCATATATAAATAAAGGATTTGATCTTTTATTTGTATATTCGCTATCCGCGATAGCATACGCTGCAGCATAGGCTATTTCGTTTGAAGAAGGGCTCACTACAAAATTTCGAAAAGTATACCTCTCATCAAACACTGATAGATTATCATTGTCTTTTTTTTTTACTTCAGGCGCTATTTCGTTACTTTCATTTACCATAATTTCATAAGTCGCTATTTGAAACTTTCTACAAACACTTAAAATATAACTTTTATAATGATCCTCCAACCATTTTTGAATAAATTTATTTTTAACCGAAAATGTTAAATGAGAAGCTTTGAGGCTAATAAATTTACATGAAGAGAACCAACTTGAAAATACCTTGGTTCCTACCAACTCTTTTAATTCTGATATATAATTCTTCCAACTCATCTTTAAATCACTCTTAATTAAAGGCTTAGGACTCGAAGTCACATCTGTAGTTATAAAATTTATCATATATCAATATTTTCAGCTCTAAGAGCATTATCTTGTATAAAATCTCTACGAGGCTCCACTTGAGACCCCATTAAAACAGCAAACATCTTTCTTGCTTTATCTTCATCTTCAATAGACACTTGAAGTAAGTTTCTATTTTCTGGATTTAATGTAGTATCCCACAACTGCACTGCATTCATTTCTCCTAAACCTTTAAATCGTTGAATTAAAATTCCTGATTTAGCTATATCATTCAATTGTTTCTTTAAGTGACTTAAAATAAAGAATCGAATTATATTATCCTTTTTATCAAATATTTTGATATGATGAAGCTTTTGCAATACCGCATATTTATCAAAGTAATGATTGATAGTCTCTTTACTAAATATGATTTTATCTTTTTTAGACTGCAAGATAATATCATTCTCATTTTCTTCAATCTTCCAATAAATATTTGTAGTATTTTTTAGCACTTCTTCTCTTTTTGCGTTATCTTTATAAAAGGTGACCACTTCTAATAAATGATTTTGATACTTAGATGAAGAAATATCAAGTAAATATGAATAGAGCTGATTAATAATACCTTTTAAATCCAATGAATCATCGGACAGACGAACATCATTTGAATATCGGTTAAATAAGTATTGATCGAGCTCTAATTCATTTTTTAAATACAACTCTTTTTTTCCATGAGAGACTTTAAACAAAGGAGGTTGAGCGATATATAGATAACCTGACTTAATGAGAGGCCTCATATAAGTGAAGAAAAAAGTCAAGAGTAAAGTTCGAATATGAGAACCATCCACATCGGCATCACTCATAATGATAATTTTATGATATCTAATCTTTGATAAATCCATTTCATCACCAAAACCCACTCCTAAAGCGGTAATAAGAGTTCCAATCTGCTCTGACTTTATAATCTTATCCAATCTTGCTTTTTCAGTATTTAATACCTTTCCCTTTAAAGGCAAAATAGCTTGATTCTTTCTATTTCTACCTTCTTTGGCTGTGCCTCCAGCAGAATCCCCCTCAACAATAAAGACTTCGGATTTAGCAGGATCTCTTTCCTGACAGTCAGCTAACTTTCCAGGTAGGTTAGAAATAGTTAAAGCACTTTTTCTTCTAGCTAAATCTTTTGCTCTACGCGAAACTTCACGAACTTCTGCCGATTGAATAATTTTATCTATAATAATCTTTGCAAAGTTTGGATTTTCCTCAAGCCAACGATAAATCTTCTCATATACCGCACCTTCAACAAAAGCCTTTATATCTGAATTTACAAGTTTATCTTTTGTTTGAGATGCAAATTTTGGATCCTCTATTTTTAATGAAATAATTGCTCTTAAGCCCTCTCGAATATCTTCACCTTTTAGCGTATATTTGTTTTTAATATTCATATCCGTAATATACTTCATCACCGCTCTGGTTAATCCAGATTTAAAACCAGATAAATGAGTTCCCCCATCTCTTTGTCGAATATTATTTGTAAATATAATAATTTCTTCTTGATAAGAATCATTCCAATGTAAGACAAGATTACATGCGTTTGTCTTCTCAGTATGACTGATCTGAATGGTTTTATTTAAAGGAGTATGACCGGAGTCAATATATTTGATATATTCTAACAATCCATTTTCATGAAAAAAAACTTTTTCTTTTTTTGTTCTTTCATCTGTTATTTTGATTTCAAGCTTATCATTTAAAAATGATATTTCTCGCGCTCTTTGCTCTAAAATATTAAAATTAAATACAGTCTCATCAAAATGATTCGAAGAAGGAGCGAACTTAATTCTTGTGCCTTTCTTTTTTACATTTTCTCTTATAACTTTTAAATCTTCAACTTTTTCACCATCGCGAAATTCTAAAAAACATTCTTTTCCATCTCTCCAAATCGTCATTTCTATATGAGCCGACAAAGCCGTAACAGCGCATAGCCCTACTCCATGAAGACCTCCAGAGACTTTATAAGAATTTGAATCAAACTTTCCTCCCGAATGCAGTTTTGTCATTATTACTTCCGCCGCAGATACTCCCTCTTCTTCATGCAGATCAACAGGAATTCCTCTTCCATTATCTTCTACTGATATATAGTTTAGATCATTATGCTTTTTAGATATAATAACTTTAATACTATTAGCATGACCAGCAATAGATTCGTCAACAGAGTTATCCAAAACTTCTTTTAACAATTGTATAGGAGTATCTGTGCTTCCGATGTACATTCCTGGTCTTTCTTTAATTGCCTCCAATCCCCTTAAAATTCTAATTGAAGAGGAGTCATATAGTTCTTTAGTCATAAAATTTAGATTAAATAAATATCATGATCTATTATAATATATTTCGCATGTAAAAACAACACTTCAAACAAATAAATTTTCTATTATATAGAATAGTTTATTTTAATTATTTTTAATATATAAAATATGTTGAATTAATCTAATCTTAGAATATGAGCGAAAAGATAAATATCAATCTAACAAATGCCGATGATATTCAAAACTTAATTAAAAAAATATCTAACATCGACAATAATATTACAATTGGTGAAATTAAGAGAATAAATGAAGATGAAAAAACTTTCTATAGTATTGATTATACAGCACATCATAATAATGGCAATAAGATAAACAAAAGACTAAATATAGAGATTGACACAAGCGAATATGATATATTGAAGGATTATAAAATTTATTTTTTGATATTTTTTTTTATAGCACTGACTATAACAATAGCATCGCTGTTTCCATTCAGCAACATAGCTCTTGTCATCTTGCCAGTAAGTATCTCTATGGCGGTCAGTTTTGTAAAATATTATTTACCTCTTATAATGAAATATTACATAGATAACATAACGATAGAAAAAAGAATAGACATAGATATGAAAGATGAAAACCAACTAAAAGAATTTTTATCACAAAAATTTTTATCATTATTAAATGAAGAGAATAGCGCAAATATAAAAAATGGAAAATTAACACTTGAGATAGAAAATCTAGACAAAGAAAAGTCTAAAAAACAAATAAAAGAAAATATAATTGCAACATCCCTTACTATATCAGCACTATGCGATGTAGTTTTAAACCCCATTGGCTTACTGTATAATCTTTATTATTATTATATACCTTCTTATTTAGAAGAAAAGAAAAAAATAAATGAAAAATATAAAGATCAAGCAAATGAAAGCGAAGAAAATGAAAATAATATTAAGACAAATACAAATACTCAAATGAAAACAGTTTTAAATTTAAACACAAATAGCCAAGCCTTAATAAAAAGAATTACAGATATGGAAGCTAGTATGAAGAAACTAGAAAAAAGAATTAACAAAGAAAACAACAATATATAGACTCAAGATAAAGCAAGACCTATTCTTCTTTCATCTCGCTCTTTAATCTTTCTTTTTTTGTCTAATTTTGAGGCTCCTTTAGCAATACAAACTTCAGTTTTCACATAGTTGTTATCTGATATTAATATTTTAATTGGAATAATAGTATAACCCTTAATTTTAGAAAAAGATAGACATAGAGATATTTGTTTTTTAGTCATTAAAAGAGGAATCAATCGATCGGGTAAAATATAATGAGTCAAGAAAGGACGATTTTTTACAAAAATCACAAAAGAATTATTTAAAGAAAATTTTCTAGCTTTCACTAACTTAACCTCTTTTCCTAATAAACTTACTCCAGCGACAATGCTTTTTTCAATAACATAGTTAAATGTTGCTCTTTTATTAAATTGTAATATTTTCATTATTCTATTCTAACATAAAATACTTTATAGTCAATTGTATGGATATATATTCAAAAACCAAGAAATCTCGCTGACACTTAACTTATACTCTATATAATCGCATCCAAGAAAATCATTATGATGGCAAGAGAGAATATCAACTAATTTTTTTTAGTAAAATAATGAAACACATTTGATCAAGATTCTCAAATAAGGTTTTATGTAGGTCTAGGCCTGGTAGAACAACAATGTACAAAGCTTTTTGTTCTTCAGAATCTAAATCAGATATTGCCTCAGAAGCCACTACTCCAAGATATACTTTAATTGCCTTTGTATATTGTAAATTCTTTTTAATTTATACAATTCAATATAGGCATTTTCATAATCTTGATTAATATCAAAGAAAGTTACTAAATTTTTATAAGTCTCTTGATATAAATAATTTAACTTATCTGGTTCATGAGTAATATCAAATAAACTCATAATAACATCATCTGGTATGGAGCATTTAAAGTCTAAATATTTAAATATCCAATCTGCCCTTTTGATATCATCTTTTAATATCGTATAATATAAATTAATTTTGTCATTAGAAGAATCTAATAGTATCTGCTCTTCATAGCGATCTTCAAGTAAATGTAGATGAATATTCATTTGTAATTTTAAGTTAAAAAATTTAAATATATTCATATCAGCTAAAACTTTTTCCACATCCACAATAAGATTTATTTGAAGAGTTTAAAATCGAAAAACCTTCTTCAAAATCATTTTCATTATAATCTACCACAGACCCCACTACTTTTAAAATAGAGCCCTTGTCGATATATATATTAAAGTGATCATAATTTAAGATTTTATCAGCTTCAACAGGGTCATGTACTATAGACATATCGTACTTATAACCGGCGCAACCTCCAGATTGGCAAGATATACGAATGCCTAATGATTTATTTTTTTCAACAATATTTCTAATTTCATTATAAGCTAAATCAGTAATAGATATAAAGTTGGGCTTTACGTTACTCATAGTAATAGTGTCATTGCATCAACAATTATATATTAAACAAAATTCTTTTGCAATAACAAATTTGATAAAATTTTTTGCAAATCTTGAATGTCTTTTTCGCTTGGCAATTTAGCAATATTAATAAAATTTGTATTTTCATCTTGCAAACGACAAATAGACTGTATCTCAGATAAAAGTTCATAATAGCGCTTATTAATACTCTCTTGTTTTTCATTATAATTATCTAAAATAACTGAAATATCTTTATCACTTAATCCTTGATAGAGATCATAAGATAGATAGCATTTTTTTTCTTCGCAAAATGCTTCAAATTCAAGCATTCCATTTAGATTAACCTTAAAAGAAGCTTTAATCTCTAAAGTTCCAGCAAGACGAGGTGGTAAATCTGTAAGATCAATATGAGTTAATAATTTGCATTGATCGACGGATATACTTTCACCTTGGTAGATATTAAATTTTATTCCTTTTTGACCATTTACTTGATTTGTAAAATTTCGCTCAATAGATATAGGCAAAGGCGAATTTCTAGGTATAATTTTATCAAACTCTTTATTAAAAGTCTCAACTCCAATCGAAATTGGCAAGACATCGATTAACAAAAACTTACGACTATTAATAAAAGATTTCGCATACAAAAAAGCTCCTTCAACAACGGAATGAGTAAAATTTAAAGAAGATATTACATTTGGTCTCTTGGAAAATAATGATTTCGCAAGAATACTCCCTCCTCCTATTAAAATTAAAGGTATTTCATCGGAATAAGCTTGAACAAACTTCATTGTGTCAACAAAGGCCTGAGGCACAAGATTGTCGATATCTACAATTAAATTTTGTTCTTTTTTTTCTTTAGCCTCTTGAGGAGTTAAGTTATATTTTTTTGCTATTAATAGATCTAAATCATTTCCTCCAAGATTAATGTCTCCATTTGTCTCAAGAACTCTAAGCATCATTTCATTTATTTTTACATAAGACAGATCAAAAGTACCCCCTCCAAGATCATAGACCAAAAATTTACCATTTATATTATTTTTTTGAGAATATAAAAAAGCGGCAGCAGTTGGTTCTGCAATCATACGAATAATTTTGATATTTAATTTTTCTGCAGCTTGAGCGACTATTATACGAGAAGCATAATCAAATTTTGCAGGAACGGTCATTACGGCTATGACTTGATATTTAGATAATAAATCTTTTAAGAGGTGATTTAATAAAATAGATATTAAATCCACTAATAAATACTTTTTATTTCGAACAACAATATATTGAGACTTCTCATTTAATAATCGCTTAATTGAGTAAATTGAGTATATTGCATTATCTTTTGCAATTGGAGAAATTTTTATTCTATTATCATCTAAATAAAAATGCAGATTACTCGGTATAGCAAAGAAATGACTATCTGTCTGAACAAGAGAAGTGGTTGTTCCAAAATCAATACCAGCGATAATTTTAGGTTTAGATATTTTTATTTTCATATAAAAAATATACCATTAAAAAGCTCAAAATTCAATTGCATTAATTAATTAGACATAGTAATATTATTCAAAGAAAAATACTCTAATGAATAAACTGTTTTTAAATCATCTATTTCTTGTATTGTGTGGCGCTTATAATGATACAGTATTAAGAGTAGGATTAATGACAATATTAACTCGATCACTAAATTTACAAACGCTATCACAACTATCAACTATATTTCTCTTATTACCTATGATTATTTTTGGTTATTGGTCCGGATGTCTCGCTACTAAATACAGATTTAACTTATTAATAACAATTATTAAATTTATGGAATTAGTATCTGTTATGTTATTTCATATCGGCATAATGTCACTCAAATATAATGAGTATGTAGCAATATCTTATTTTTTAATTGGATTATCAATAGCAGGAATACATACAGCATTGTACTCTCCGATTAAATCTTCCATCTTAGTTTATATTTTTAACGGAAAGAAAAAAGATATATCAGCAGCAGCATCTATTATGCAAGGAATCACCTTTTCTGCAATTTTTTTTGGCTCAATATCTGGTAGCCTGATATTAGAATATCAAAACTATATACTTATATTAATATATTTTTTTTCTATCTCGGGTTTACTATCATCATTTTTTTACCCTCCATATGGAGAACAAATTAAGTCTACTAAACTAGAATTTTTTAATTTTAATATATATGCAAAAATACCTTCTAGTACATTAAAATTTATATATTATGTGTCTTGGTTTTGGTTCTTTTCAACTCTATTTCAAATGCCAATTATAAATATAATACAAGTTATTTTTAACGCAGAACAATATATCTTTACACTTACAAGTCTACTATCTTCAATTGGATTAGCTTTTGGTTCCATTTTGTTAGTTTTATACTTAAAAACTCACTATAACAAGAGGCAGACAAGAATATCGCTTATGCTAATAACAGTTCTGTCTATTATCTTTACTATAAACTTGTTTTTATCATCTCCTGGCAAAGAAGAAATTTTAATTGAAAATATTTTTAATCATCTAAATATAATGATTGTAGCGATATGTATGCTTTTTATTCCAATGCTGTTATCCATTTATAGCTTACCATTTATGGGAGATATAATTAATTCAATTGATGATAGAAAAGAACTTAATAAGATTATTGGTTTATATTGCTCTATATCAACAACTCCAATCTTACTCGCAGCTTTCATAAGTTCTATATTTACAGCATTTTTGCCTTACTGGACAATATACTTATTTTTATCAGTTATAGTCATTATTGAAACTTTCAATCATGAAGAATAAAAAACTAACGTCAAACTCCGTCTCCGGCAACTAGATGAGGCCACTGAAGAATATTCCTTATACAAAAAATGGCGCATTCAATACCTTAACCAACCTTATTTTGTTTTATAAAACTCAATTTCAAACTCGTCACAGTTCAAAATATAAAAATGGCTAAAAATCTGCCGTATAAACGCAAGAAGTTTTGTATCCAATTCCTTAACCAACTTTATTCTTACAATTATTTGATCTTTTTTATCTTCTTCTACTTTCAAATGATCTTCTACTTCCTGGATACTATATAAAATATTCTGCAAATGTTTCACATGTTCTTCTTTATCTTCAGACTGGGGAATGACATAATGATTGTATATCGCTGCATAAATATAACAAAAATGAGTATATACCTCTGCAAGAGTAAATTCATTGCCGATCGGCGGGGTTGCTGTGTCTTTTATAAGTAACTCGAATTCTGAAACCCTTAAGTCAGAGGGAGTATATACAATATTACGGACTATAGCGTTTTCTCCTCTCGGCGGATCAAAGCAGCGATTCCAATTCGCTTCTTGGCCCTCATAACTAGCCCTAGTAATACATTCAGGCAGATCTGTTATTAAACCTAGTGATTTTAAATCTGATTGCATTTGCTCTGTTCTTAAGTATAAGTATTCGTTGTTAGGAGGTTCTGGCATATAGTATCCGTTGTCAGGATATTCTAGCATATAGTATAAGTTGTCAGGATATTCTAGCATATAGTATAAGTTGTCAGGATATTCTTGCATATAGTATCCGTTGTCAGGATATTCTTGCGTATAGTACTGAATTTCACTTAACCTTGTAGATAATAGATACTTTGTGTCACGTAGGCGCTTCAGATAATCGCCTGTCAATCCAACTATAATAACAATAGCCGGAATCATATAAGCGTAATCAGAGGGACCAGAGTCATTGCTTTCAACGAAATTTTCTTTATCAAAATTATGTCCAGCGACACTATAAGCATTTTCTTCGCTACATTTTATATGCTCGGTCATTAAAAATTGTATTTACTTCACTGTATAATAATTTTAAAATTAGTCAAATAATTTTGTAAATTTTAACAAAATAAATATCAATAGTGTAACAGGAGCAGTGGGATTTGAACCCACGACCTTCGGTTTTGGAGACCGATATTCTACCACTGAACTATACTCCTATAGGAATATTATAATAACTTAATATATGATTATCAACCCCTATAATGAAATAGTAAATTTTATAGCAAATTATAGCATCACTTTTTATTTTATGGTACAATACATCAAAAAATAATCAAAAAAATGTCAAACTGGCCAATAATAGAAGCGAAGAAAATACTCAAACACTTAAAAAAGAGAAATTTTGATTTTACAAAAGATATATGCAACTTTGAAATGGGATATGCTCCATCGGGCGATATTCATTTAGGAACTTTGATGGAGGCAATTCGATCAAATATGGTAATGAAAGCTCTACAATATTTAACAAATAACAAATGTAAAACAAAATTAATATGCTTTTCTGATGATATGGACGCCCTCAGAAAAGAAATAAATCACCTTATACCAAATAGCGCTCAATATCTAGGAACGCCTATATCTTCAATTCCTAGCTCAGATAATGAGACCTTTGCAGAGAAGATGAATAATAAATTAGTATATTTTTTAAATAAATATAATGTAGATTTTTCTCTCTATAGCGCAACGGATTTTTACAAGTCAGGTAAATTTAATGCCGGTATAAAATCAGTAATGCAAAATTACGATAAAATCATGAAAATAATGCTACCAACATTAGGAGATGAGAGAAAGAAAACCTATTCGCCTATCTTGCCAATATCAAAAAAGACAGGAAAAGTTTTATTAGTGCCTATAAAAGTTAATTTAGACGATGAAACAATCACATATACAGATTACGAAGGAGAAAAATTCACTCACTCTCCTTATCACGGGCAATCAAAACTACAATGGAAGATTGATTTTGCAATGAGATGGAAAGAAATACCTGTACATTTTGAAATGTACGGAAAAGAACATAATGATAGCGCAATTATTTACAACAAAATTTGTCACATACTTGAAGGGCATCCGCCTCATCAGTTTGTATATGAAATGTTACTCAATATAGATGGGTCAAAATTATCTAAATCTAAAGACAATCAAAGTATTACAATTGAAGAATGGCTTCATTTTGCGCCATCTGAAAGCTTAATACTTTTTATGTATCAACACCCTCAAAGGGCTAAGATTTTACATTCATCAATCATACCAAAATATGTAGATGATTATCTATTACTTAATGACCAATACCATAAATTAAGAACTGAAGAAGAAAAGGTAAAAAGCCCTATATGGCATATACACCATGACAAAGAGGTTCCAAAAGTTCACGCGCCCATATCTTTTAATATGTTAATTAATTTAGCCTGCTCGTTAAACATTCATCGAGAAGATGTTTTTTTAAAATTTATTGACAAACATTTAGAAAAACAAACCTATTCACAATTCTTTTTGTCTTTGCTAAAATTTGCAATTCGATATTCTGAAAAAATGATAGAAAAAAAATTTAAAACTCCAGATGAAATGGATATAAAGATTTTACTTCAATTAAAAGAAGATCTACAAGATACATCATTGGATAGTCAAAAAATTTTATATAATCTAGCAAGGAAATTTGAAATATCTGATACAAAAAGCTTTTTTTCAAACTTATATCAAATATTAATAGGCAGAGAATCTGGCCCGAGATTAGGAACTTTTATTGACCTTTTAGGAAGAGATGATTTTATAACATTATTAAATAGTAACATAATAAAATTATAACTTAACTTTAATTATATATTGCTATACTGTTTGTATCTTTAATGACATAAAAAACAACAAGGATGAATAATATTGGAATAAACACAACAGCAGCTATATCAGCATTAGTATATATTATAGTACATACTATAGCAATCGCACAATTAAACAGAACATAGTTTATTATTATAGCAAAACTGAAAAAGATACCATACAAGAGAAACTCAACTTGGTTATTAAATTACAAACACAATACCTTGAAGCAGCAAAAAAAAGCCATATAACGATAAGCTGTACCTAACAAAGTTGCTCTCGCACATATTTTATAATGAATTCTCTTACGAATTAAAGAGATTGAAAGACGAGAAAACTAGTAGTAAAAACACTTACATCATTGACTTTAGTGAATTTTAAAAGAGGATATTCTCAAGTATCTTAAATTCTATTGCTTAGAGCTGCCTGCTACACTAGAGTCGCAGTTTGAGGATATTAAAAACAATCTGAGAAAGGAAAATACGAATATTTAAACATGACAATAATGTAACAATAATAATTTATGTAAAAAAAATTTTTAAAATATTATTGACATTATTATTACTTATATACTATAATAATATAACAAACAAAAAAAAAAAATGACTACAGAAAACTACAATGACAATAATGACTTAGACTTTATTGATAAAAACGACAAAGAATCACCTACTTCAGAGATTTCCTCCATGACGGGAATAACAGAGAATATTACTCCTATTGGATTATTAGCATTACTAACACTCGTTATTTATCTTGCTCAAAAAGATAATGAGTCAAATGAAAATAAGAATCTGGGTAATAATAATACGGATAATAAGAATCTGGGTAATAATAATACGGATAAGAAGATTGCTCAAAAAGATAACATAGGAAACCTATATGATATAATAAACCCCCTTATAAACCACATTAAATCTAGTAATGACGATAGCTTATTAGAAAAGATAATTAATGGAATAAAACAGATTAAATCTGGTGATAAAAATAGCTTATTATTAATGCTTAATGAGATTGCTCAAAAAGATAACATAGGAAACCTATATGATATAATAAACCCCCTTATAAACCACATTAAATCTAGTAAT
>CBFHTC010000003.1:61286-66042 GCA_965658815.1 Rickettsiaceae bacterium | reverse complement strand
TACCTAGTATCAAATATCTACAGAGTAATAATAATAATTCATCGATCGGTAAAAGTGTTATCAACTATCTACAGAGTAATAATTATTATTCATCGATCGGTAAAAGTGTTATCAACTATCTACAGAGTAATAATTATTATTCATCGATCGGTAAAAGTTTTATAAGCAATGTTCCAACACAAGACTCTCAAGAAAAAGAACTAAAAACTATATTTGAAAATTTTACTAGTAATGTAGTAGATGATTTTTCAAAGTATAGTAAGATTACCATTTCTGGTCATTCTCTAGGTGGTCATTTTGCAAATTTGACATATTTTCAATTAAAAGAACATTTTAAAAACCAAAAAGGAGGACAAGATTTGATTAATAAATTATCAGTTATTAATATTGATGGAGCTGCTGATGGGTATTTAAGACAAGAGAAGGAGAATTTGTATGAAAAAAGCGATAATAATAAAATTCATAACATTGTTATAGGAGATAATCTTATTAATAGCTTTGCTTCAAAATTAGGCAAGCAACATAATTTAATAGATAATACGAAAATTTATGAGATTCAGAATTTAAAAAAATTTCACTCTTTAGACTTTATAGCTCAAACTATAACAAATAAGAAAAATTTCAATTATTTAGATAATTATAATTCCGACTTTAATACAACAAAGAATGATATTGAGCTCGTAACAAATATCGATAATTCAAATGATTAGATATCGATAATCATTGAATCATAGGCAGGAGTTATTCTCGACTGAAATTTATTTCTTATTTTTATTTTTAATTCTTGAAAATCTAATTTATGGCTTAAATTAATTAAATAAATCTTCTTTGCGTTAAATTTCATCATTGAGTCAATAAAATCAAAGCCAACATGAGCGTAAGTAGAGTGCCAATTTGCGCAGTCTAGAAATATCATTTTACTATCATAAAATATCTCTTCATTTAGTATAGATGAAAAATCATTTGCATATACAATATCTTGATATCTAATTGATAAGTTTTTTATTTCTCCATGCTGTTGCTCTTGAAAAAATAAATCATCAATCTTCATATTATGTTCTATTAATTTATTATTAAATTTATTGATACAAAAGCCAAATACTTTGTCAATATGATCTTTATCTTCTTTTTTGATGTATAAATTTATATTTTTATCAAAATATTTATTAAATACATGTAATTCCCATAATCCAATAATGTGGTCTGAATGCCTATGTGAGATAATCGCTTTTTCTATGTCAAAAATGTGATTTGTTATTAATTGCTGTCTAATATCCGGACCGACATCAAAAATCATTTTTTCATTGTAAAAATAGATGGAGGATCTGAGTCGAGGTTTATTTGATTTACATACTTTGCAATTACAACCAATAACTGGAAGACCTGATGAGCTACCGGACCCAAGTACATAAATAAAATTTCTTATCAAAATATATTATTTTTCTTGGAGCTATGTTAATTTAATATATGATTTATGTCAATATAAGGTTAATCATTCAATTAATATTTTTTTACCCTGCTTCTTTTTTTGCACATAATATATATTATCGAACTTTTAACGGTCAGCTTTTAATCGAAATTATTTTTTTTGATTGGTGTGTTTTTCGTCGCTTCATCGCTATCAACTTTAATAGGAGCTATAATTAAGAACATCGTTCTTTTTCCAGATTGAATATTTGAATCTTGCTTAGATATCTCTGAAAATCTTTCAGTAATTTTATTTAATAAAGTAGTCGCACCCTCTTCTCTATTAATCTCTCTTCCTCTAAAAAATATAATTATCTTTACTTTGTGCCCTTGACTTAAAAATCGTTTAATATGATTTATTTTAGTTTCAAAATCATGAGTATCAGTATTTAATCTAAACTGTATTTCTTTTATAAGAACCACTTTATGATTTTTTTTAATTAATAACTGTTTTTTCTTTTTATCGTACAGATATTTCTTATAGTCCATAATCTTACATATGGCTATTTGCCCACTATTTTGGGGAGAAACTTGAACTAAGTCTAATTCAAGAGCTCTGGCTTTTTTAAGCGCAATAAATGTCGACATTTTTTCTTTAGCATTATTTTCGTCAATAATAATCACATACTCGGATTGAATCTCTCTATTGATGAGGTTATCATTTTTTTTTACGTATCTTTTTTTCAATATTTGTTTATGTTTTTTATATGATAATATAGTCTTCATCATTTTTCAACATTATTTATAATAAAAATATAATAAAAAATATAACTTATCTCTTGATTTATAAATTTTTGTATGATATAACTATCTCGTTAGGCCCCATCGTCTAGCGGTTAGGACATCACCCTTTCACGGTGAAAACATGGGTTCGATTCCCGTTGGGGTCAATAAAATAAACTAAATATAATATTATGTCTACACCAAATAACGCTTCAGCTCAACAATTGGGCCTAGTGGCTCAGTACGTTGCTCGTTGTACCTTTGACAATCATGTCGAATCTTCACTTGATATTAGATCTATTAAAGATCCAGTTACTCCTAACACTAGTACCAATGTTGATGTAAAAAAAATAGAGAAAGATATTCATCAAGTCACAGTATCTGTAAATTTCATCTTATCTGCTGGACTAAAGAAGATTTTTACTATTAACTTAGATATGGTAGGAGAATTTATGACTACAGGGTTTGATGAAAACACTTTAGAAAAAATACTTAATATTCAATGCCCTACTATGTTAACTCCTTTTATTAATGAAAGAATAGGTTATTTAATTCAATCAAGTATAATAGGTAGACCTGCTATGCCAAATACTAACTTTGAAGAGATATATATTAAAAAATTTGCATAATATAATACTATGAGCGATAATAAAATTATATACTCGAAAAATCTAAGATCACTCTCCTTTGATGATTTACAAGAAATATCCGAAAAAGAAAACATTATTCACAACTCATCATTTAAAGAAGAGTTACTAAATATTATTATTATAGAATACATCAAAAAAGGATATCAAGTGCTTGAAGAAGGAGTTTTGGATATCTTAAATGAAAGATATGGATTTCTAAGATCTAATATTACAAATTATTTAAGTAGTACTCATGATGTTCATGTGTCTGCAAATTTGATAAGGGAATTTAATTTACGAAAGGGAGATGTTATTCTTGGCGAAATTCGACTTCCTCGAGTACCTACAAAACCTACTTATTCAAACCAAAAAATAAATAATAATCAAAATTCAAATCAAAACAATTATCAACATATTAAAACTATATCAATACATAGAATTTTAGAAATTAACAAAAAAAAGGCTGAAAAAAGATATCGTAAAAATTTTGATATGCTGACCGCTATCTATCCTAATGAAAAATTTAATTTTGAATCAGATAAGAAAAATCTTATTTCAACTCGAGTTGTTGATATTTTCTCTCCTATAGGCAAAGGTCAAAGAGCTCTTGTTGTGGCTCCTCCAAGAGTTGGAAAAACAATGTTCTTACAAAATATATGTGATATTTTAGCTGAAAATCATTCTGAAGTAGAACTGATTGTAGTTCTTATAGGAGAAAGACCAGAAGAAGTGACAGATATGAGAAGATCTGTAAAAGGAGAAATTATTAGTTCTACATTTGATGAAAATAGTAAACAACACATACAAATAGCAGAAATGGCTATTGAAAAAGCTAAAAGAATGGTTGAAGACGGAAAAGATGTAGTCGTGGTTCTGGACTCTATTACTCGATTGGCTAGAGCTTATAACACTGAGTGTCCTAATTCTAATAAAGTCCTATCTGGGGGGCTTGATGCTCACTCTGTGCAAATGCCAAAACGAATTTTTGGTGCGGCTAGAAACACTGAAGAAGGCGGTTCTTTGACTATCATTGGCTCTGCCTTAGTTGATACTGGCTCTCGAATGGATGAAGTTATTTTTGAAGAATTTAAAGGAACTGGAAACTGTGAGATTGTTCTGGATAGGAAAAGTGCTGAAAAACGTATATTTCCAGCATATGATATGCTTAAATCAGGTACTCGTAAAGAAGAACTTCTTATTGATAGTGTGCAATTACAAAAAATTTGGTTAATTAGAAAGATTATTAATAATATGACCTCAGCAAGTGAGTCTTCTGAGTTTATCATTTCTAAGCTAAAAAAACATAAGACTAACAAAGAATTCTTTAGTAATTTAAATTGATAATCTTTATAACTTGAACTAATACAATCCCTAATACTCTTTGTTATATATTATAGTCCAGTAAAGTTACGACCATATCAAAAAAATCTTCTATTGTGTTTTGCATTGGATCTTCAAAATAGTCTTTATGAAAATTCATTTTGATAATCTTGGTTGATAAGATAAATTGTTATATTTGAATAATTCTATTAAATTTTCAATGCTCTCTGTTAATGTATCATGATTTTTATTAAAATTAGCTAGAAATCGAGCAAGAATATACTATTTTATAATAGATATATAGGAAGATCATGAAATGTTAGCTTTATTATCGCATCAGCAGATATATCATATCTCATCTTTCTACAACTATTTTTTCAATATATTAAATATTAACTCTTTATATAAACTAAATAGTTTCTTAATTTATTTATATAAAAGCTTGATTATGTTGATTTTTTATATTAGAATGTAAATGAACTTCGGAATATAGCGTAGCCTGGTTATCGCGTTTGCTTTGGGAGCAAGAGGTCGCAGGTTCGAATCCTGCTATTCCGACGTTTTGATATTACTAATTTTGTATTATTTGCTATAAACTTATTTTTATAATATTGAAC
>CBFHTC010000003.1:14047-61189 GCA_965658815.1 Rickettsiaceae bacterium | reverse complement strand
AACTTATAGTCAAGTATTGAACTTATAGTCAAGTATTGAACTTATAGTCAAGTATTGAACTTATAGTCAAGTATTGAACTTATAGTCAAGTATTGAAGACATTGAACTAGGGCGAACATTAAACTCTTACTATTGCATCTCAACAACAGCGCCAATTGCTTTTAGTATACTCACAACTGAGGAGGCGGTTTCCTTATCTGTATCTTTTATAAGAGTATAGTTCGGAGTATCGTTTGCTGTAGCTTCTTTTAGTTGAGCCATGTCCATTTTTATAGGATCTTTCTTAAGAGCAAGCATTATTTTCATCTTTGATGCAGCAGGAAATGATTTTAACACTACATTAAAGCTGGTTTTTTCTTCTTTTTCTTCTTTTTCTTCTGAAGCGCTAGCGGCAACTGCTACTTGAGCAGTCACTCCCCATTTTTCTTCTAATGTATTTTTTAATTCTATACATTCTAATACAGTAAGTTTAGATAAACTTTCTACTAATTGATTTATTTGTGTGTTATTTGATATTGACATATTATACCTCATTTTGTTGATTGATTTTTGCATTTACAAGATTGTATATTGATTGAGCTGGGCTCATGATCAAATTTAATAGTTGAGCTTTGACTCCATTTGAAGATTTATATTGAGCTAAATATTTTATTTTATCTTGATAGATGACTGTTTTGTCTATTACCGCGCTTTTTATTTCTATATTTTTAAAATTTTTCTGCGCTTCAATAATAGTGTTAGCAAGAGCAATTCCGTCATTAGAAAAAGCCATCGCTGTTTGTCCTTTAAAGGAGTTAAGAAATTTATCTTCTGAGGAAATATTGTTATCGGTAAGTACTTTTTTTATCAAAGTATTTTTAGTGATAATCATTTTTCCTTCTGAGTTTTTTAACTTCTCCTTTAATGTATTTATTTGTTTTACGTTACATCCCTTATATGAAAAAATTAATAAGGAATTATATTTTGTAATGATTTTTTCAAAATTTTTTATAATTTGAATCTTTTTTAATCTAGTTATAGCCATAATTATACCTCAACACTTGACAGATTAATTCTAAATCCAGGGCCTTGAGTATAACTTATAAAAATTGATTTTATAAATTTACCTTTTGCTCCAGAGGGTCTAGCGTTACTAATATCTTTTATAAGATGAAGAACATTATCAAGTAATTTTTCCTTACCTATAGATACTTTACCTATTCCGCTTCTAAATATACCAATTTTATCAGTTCGCACTTCTATTTGAGTAGAAGATTGTTTAATAGCTTCAGCAATATTTGTAGTGATTCTACCTGACTTTGGAGTTGGCATAAGTCTTTTTGCACCAAGAATTCTTGTAACCGGAGCCAAAAGTGGTATAGATTGAGGAGTTGTAATGATAAGATCAAAATTGATATTTCCAGCTTTAATTTCATCTATAATATCTTGACCTCCTGCCATATGGACATTTAAACTTTTAGCAAGATCGATATCTTCCTGTTTGTTTGATATCACAGCAATCCTTTTTGGAGTTTTACCGGTTTCATGTTTCATATTTGTAGAAAATCTAACATTTTGATCTGATTGTCTAGTATCAATGTTTAGAGATACAGCCAATTCAAGGGATGGATTAAACTTCATATCTTTTGCTAATTGAAGGCAAGCATCAAGAGCTATAGATATATCATAATATTTTCTTTTATTAGAGTCTTGAGTGCAATCGTATTTTAGTACAATATCACTTTGAACTTTTAATTTTTGAATTTGTTTCTTAGTTTTTATCATAATTAACCTTTTACCGTTATGCCCATTGAGATAGCCGTTCCTGCTAAAATTTTAGCAGCCTGATCTATATTGGATGTAGATAGATCTTGTATTTTTATTTTCGCTATTTCAAGTAATTGAGCTTTTGTAATTACTCCAACATCCGGCATTTTTTTTGCTTGTTCAACACCTTTTGTTATTTTAGCCGCTTTCTTTAGCAAGTATGAGGCCATAGGAGATTTTACATCAACATCAAAAGCACCTTTTTGATCAATAAAGACTATTACAGGAACAGGAGCTCCTGCTTCTAAATGTTTTGTTTTTTCAGCCATTACTTTTAAAAATTCCGCTGGTTTTACTTTCTTAGGAGCAAGAGCCGCAGCGATTGAAGGAGTTGGCTTCATACTTCCAGCTTCAACTAAGAGCTTTAATTCATGAGCAACGTTTTTTATTTTTTTAGACATAGTTTTATTTTTTATTTACAGACTTTAACAGCTTTCGTCTAACTAAACTCTACCACAAAAGAAACTAATTATCAACACCTTATTTAAAATATTTATTTTATTTTGTATAATAATTTAATTTGTTATTATCATGATTAATTCATATTAGAGGAGTTTTTTATATTTCTTAATACTATATAAAATTTCCTTCTTTATTTTTAGAAAAAAATCTATTAAAGATTATATTTGAATTAACTTCACTTTGTTGATATATGTTTAAAATCGTTTTCATTAATGGAGAGACGATATCAAAATTGATTTTGCATACTAAGTTACTGCGCAAAACTACTTTAAACTTTGCGATTTCATCTATTACGGCACTAAAATATATTATATGATCTTGAATATAAAACTTATCTTGATCAATTGCCAAAACTTCTTCGTCATTGTACATATAAATATTTTCAAATTTATTTCTTGATTTTATATAAAAAGATATTTTATTTATCAATGTATTTTTTTGTATATTGTCATAATTGTATATTAAACCTCTATAACTTTCATCTAAATTAAATAATTTCATATTACTCATGATATTTTCATCTATCTCAAAGTATAGCACTTCTTCATTTTGTAAAATATTTGCATTAAAGTATTTCTCATATAATCCTATAACTTCATTTGCGATGTTTTCTAAAAATAGATCATCTTTATTATGATATATTCTTAAATAGTTTTTTATATTTGAAATATTAAAGGGATACTTTAATTCTTTATAGACTTCAATATTCTTTGCTCTTAAAATTAAACACATTATTCAGTCTTAAGTTTTAAAAAAGCAAATGATTTTGAGTTAACGACGGCCCCCCCTACTCTTTTGACCGCATAAAACTTGACAAAAGGTTTTTCCGTATATGGATCATGAATAATATCAATCTCAGATCTATCTATTATCAAGTATCCAGAATAAAAGTTTCCTAAGATGATTAAAGGTTTATCATTTTTATATTGAGAGACTGAGGGCATATGATTGTTTATAATTACCTCAATACCAAAAAGAGATTCTGGTATTTTATCAGAGATAGCAGACTGATAAATGTTTTTATTATTGACGTCTTGAATCTTTTGTATCTCATATAAAGTTTCTCTATGCATCATAAATTTTGTATTTTTAAATAAATTATCAGGTATGATATTCATTAGTTTTATCAAGCTCTCATATGTGATTTCCGACTCAACCGTGTTTTCAGCATTCATCGATAATGCAATGCCTTCTGGCTCATTTTCTTTTGATCCAAATAAAAATCCAATTTCCTCTTTTTCAATAAAAGATTTATAAATATTATTAGAAATCCAGTTTTCTATACTAATAATCGAGTCATCTATCACTTGCTGCGCTATCATAGGCTGAGCATAAAGCTCATGACAATGTATCTTTAATTTTTTTATTTTTGGTATAGATGTCTCTTCTCTATTTTCATTGTATGATACCCATCCAGCTTGAAAATTTTCATTAGTCTGTAAAATCTCTATGATATTTGTTTTTACTTCCATCTTTTGTGATATTTTACGAATAGAGGAAAATTGATTTACTAAGTCATGTATAGTATTGGATACATTAATTTGTGTTAAACTTTCTTGTAAGCTGCTCATAGTGTTTTCTTTTTATATATACAAAAAAAACTATAGCGCTAAACATTTTTTCAATTTATTAAGATTTCATATCTGTAGTTTAAAAGATTAATAAAATATTAATATAATTTGAGCGTCATTTTTTGATATATTATTGCTTTTATATTGATTATATCTACCATAATTTATTAAAGATATAATACTTATGATACTGGAAGAAGATACAAATGCACTTGATAATAAATTGAATAATGATTTACTTAATTCATATTTAAACTTTATAGATACTAATAATAAATCTATTACTAGGATAGTATGTTTATTAGCCGCTATATCATATTTTATTATTCATAAAATTTATCACAAAGTAGAAGAAGAAACTGTTAACAATGACTATAATGAATTAAACGATATGATCTATAATAATATTAAAAATAAACAAGAATATGAATATATATCCATATCCCTAGATAAAGCAATGGTAACTTATAATAGTTATGATGAAAATTTATATTCTTATATCAATACAGACAGCATATTAAAAAATACTGCATTAGATATATATTACGAATCTTCTAAACAAAAAGCAATATTAAATTCAGAAATAGAATTTTATAAATATATAGATTACGAATATGAATTTTCTTCAACAAAACGACGAGCAACATAATCCTAATATATACTAATTAAAATTATTTTTCTATAAATACCTATTGAAAAAAATGACTAAATGAATTAAAATTACCTTAATTATAAATTAACTTGATGATAAAAATTACTTTACCAGATAATAGTGTGAAAACTTTTTCAGAATCTATATCGCTTATCGATATTGCAAAATCATTGTCTTTATCAAAAAAAGTAATTGCTTGTAAGGTAAATGACAAAATACTTGACTTAAATACCATGATATTTAATAACGCAAAAATAGAATTTATTTTAATCGATAGCCTCGAAGGATTAAATATTATTCGTCATGACGCCGCGCATATGTTAGCTCAAGCTGTACAAGAATTATTTGGTAAAAATATACAAATTACCATAGGCCCGGCTACAAAAGACGGATTTTATTACGATTTTGATAAAATAGATTCATTTTCTTTAAATGACTTAACTGATATTGAAAAGAAAATGCAGGAAATATCCAGAAAAAAATACGCATTTAAAAAGATTTCTATGTCAAGAAATGAGGCAATTGACTTCTTTGCAAAAAAAAATCAAACCTACAAAGTCGAGATTATTAAATCTATTCCTTCAAATGAAAATATTACACTATACCAACAAGGAGATTTTATCGATCTATGCAGAGGCCCTCATGCTCCTCATACTGGGTTTATCAAATATTTTAAACTTTTAAGAATCACAGGAGCCTATTGGCGCGGCGATAGTAAAAATAAAATGCTTCAAAGAATTTATGGAACCGCTTTTGCTACTCAAAAAGATTTAAACAATTATTTACTAATGCTTGAAGAATCAAAAAAAAGAGATCATCGTAAAATTGGAGCTCAGTGCGATCTCTTTCATTTTCAAAAAGAAGCTATGGGGTCGGTTTTTTGGCATGAAAAAGGTTGGACAATTTATCTTATCTTGGAGCGCTATATTCGTACAATTTTAAAAAAAAACAATTATATCGAAGTGAAAACTCCAGTTCTATTAAATAGTGATCTATGGAAAAAGTCCGGTCATTGGGATAAATTTCGTAAAAATATGTTCGTTTTAAAATCAGAAGATAACGAAATGCTCGGTATTAAACCTATGAATTGCCCATGTCATATTCAAATCTTTAATATAAATACAAAAAGCTATAAAGAGCTTCCAATTAGAATGTCAGAATTTGGATCATGTCATAGATATGAGCCTTCTGGCGCTTTGCATGGCCTAATGAGAGTAAGGCAATTTACTCAAGACGATGCTCATATATTTTGTAGAGAAAGTCATATCACCGATGAAACAGTGGCTTTTTGTAATCTATTACAAGAAGTATATAATAAATGCGGATTTACTAACATCAAAATAAAATTTGCTACTCGACCAGAAATAAGGGCTGGATCAGATGATGTATGGAATAAAGCTGAAAAGGCACTAGAAACAGCTATTAAACATACAAAACTGCAATATGAAACCAATATAGGAGAAGGAGCTTTTTATGGCCCCAAATTAGAATTTGTCTTGACTGACAGCTTACAAAGAGAGTGGCAATGTGGTACTATTCAAGTAGACTTTGTCTTACCTCAAAGATTAAATGCAAACTTTATAAATGAAAAAGGCGAGAAAGAAACCGTCATTATGTTACATAGAGCTATATTAGGCTCTTTTGAAAGGTTTATAGGTATTTTAATTGAACACTATGCTGGAAGATTGCCTTTATGGTTGACTCCAGTTCAAATTGTATTTTTACCTTTATCTGAAAAATATCATGAATATATAGAAAAAAATATATTACCTTCTTTTAAAGAATATCGAATTGAGTTTGATAAAACATCGGGGACTCTTTCAAGCAAGATTCGTGAATATATTTTAAAGAAATATATTATTATATGTATTATTGGTGAAAATGAAATATCGTCAGGAAATATTCAGGTTACTCATTTCATTTCTGGTAAAAAAACACAATCTAATATGAATATATCTGAGTTGCAATTATTTTTAAAGCAAAACTCTTAATGTAGAAAAGTATTTCTTATATCTTTAAAGAAAAATGTTTTTAGCACTAGAAAAATATATCGATAATTTACTCTTAGGTCTTAAAGATATCGATTTGCAGCTTTTTATTAATTTTGATGAAAAAACTAACATAATACTCTACCCCAAACTCTTTACTTACCATAGTCCAAGCCTCTGCTTTTTAGATATGACTTTTGAGGTAAAGCATAACTTAGTTGATATTCAATGGTCTGATATTATGCAGAACTTGCAAAACTTAAATACAAAAGTAATGAATAGTTATCCCTCTTCTCAGTTTATATCAAGTGAATGGAAAATAGTCAATAATTTATTGATTAGCTTTTGTTATTATAAAATATATATCAAATTATAATTATGGTAAAAGAAATAATACAAGAATTATTAAAATCTAATTTAGTATTAGACTTTGATATATTACAAACCTTTTCTTGCGTCTATAAGACTAATAAAGAAATCTATAATGATGCCTTTGGTTCTTTAAATATTGTTCATAAAGATCATGTATCGCGATATGAGTTTTTTAGCAATTGTCTCTATCTTAATGAGATTAAATTAAATTTTATTTTATCTTTAGTTGAAAAAGACTATTTTCTTATTCGAAATATTAAAATATTAAGTTTATTAAATACAAATATTGATTTTAATAATATAGAAAAAGTTTATAGTTTAAATGATAAAGAATTAGAATGGACTTTAAATAATAACCATTTGATAATTCCTGAAAATCTAGAAACAATCAAAGTATCTTTTCTCTATTTGTCATCATTTCTAGAAGACATCAAATTTAAAAAAGTTTGTTCTGAGTTTTATCAAATCACAAATATCAAAATTACTACACATCATGATATATATTAAAATCTTTTTTAAAAATAATGATATTGATATTTTTAAATATAAAAACAACTATAATATTTCTTTTTTTTCTTGCCGCTATACCAATATTTATGATATAAACTTAAAAATTATCTCTAAGTATAAAAGCCTCACTAATATGATTATTAACTTCCAGTTTAATAATTATGTTTTTTATAATTTAATTTGTTACGATGAAAAAGATTTTATTTATACTTTTAAGAAATTTTTAACTATTAATAAAAATTATTTTAAATATAGCATTCAATGCTCTGCTGAATTTGGAGATGCAAAATGTCGCTATAATAAAAATAAACAAAAGTTAAATATTATCAATATTCAAAATAATAGAATTTATTTAAATTCCAGCATTTGTAGCAAATACTTAAATGGTACCGCGGTATTAGAAAAAAATCGTATTATATACAAACTTTTTATTATTGATATTGAAAATGACAATATTTTAATACTAAATAAAAATTGCCCATTTCATTCTGAATCGGTTGAAATTAATACCATTTGTAACAAAACTTATGATGATTGTAAGAAATATGAAAATATAGAAAACTTTTGTGGAGAGCCTTTGGCATATTTTAATCTAAAGTATGAAAATACTTTTTTAGAAAACATCATTAGTGTCTTTGATAATATAAAAGATACGAAAAGTAAATATTATGATAATCTTCATCCCGCGATAAAAATTTTAATCTTTCAGGTGTTAATATAAAAATTTAAAAATAAAAGTATGATTAACTATTGAAAAATTAATAAAATAATATTAGAATATAGAAAAGTTAAAAATAATATGGTAAAAAAAGTAGCATCTAAAAACAACCCTAATCTGAGAAAAAAATCGGTTGATTTAATCTATAATGGCAAAAAAATTGTACCGATGAAATTCATTGATCATATAAATAAAATTAGTATTAATGGATGCGCAGACGAACAAGGAGAAATGGTCAAAGACAAACAAGGTAATTATATTAAATATATCGATATGGTAAGGTATATGAGCACTCAAGAGAAAATAAAAACATAGATCAAAATTTTTATATAAGAATTTGTAATTATATTTTTCAATTCAAGATATCCTATTATACCATAAGTTGTTTAATAGTGATATATAATGATAGATTCCGAAGCCTCTTATCTTGCAAAGAAATACTTAGAATATGATATATTTCAATATATGGAACTACTATTTACTGAATCGACTCATATATATTATGAGGATAATAAGAGAATTCAAAAAAGTATTGATGTTATTGAAAACTTTAGCTTTGAGGCTATGAAAAACATTAATGAATTTCGTAATTTTATTCAATATCATAAAAGTATTAAATACTTAAATACTTTAATTCAACTTAATAAGTTATATAACGTCATTTTTCTTTATATGAGTAAATATATCACAGTTTTAAATGAAATGCTTTTTAAAAACAAGAATAAACTACTTTTGATCCAAAGTAAAAGCTAATAATCATACTAAACATAACGGCATCATCATTTGTCCATAATTTATTATAAGTATTCTCTATTGATTGTTTTTGCAATAAAGTCCAAAGAAGATATTTTATATAAACATATATTATACAAAATATAATAGCAAACAATAATCTCATAATTATATTGACTTTTTCAAAGTTTGAGTTAGATGCTGGTGG
This sequence comes from Rickettsiaceae bacterium, assembly GCA_965658815.1. Lineage (GTDB taxonomy): Bacteria > Pseudomonadota > Alphaproteobacteria > Rickettsiales > Rickettsiaceae > CBFHTC01. The sequence goes on along the minus strand of CBFHTC010000003.1, from coordinate 52,170 downwards.
CGCTTCATTTGAGCACTGCAATAATTTTTTAATTTGATTAGTTTGATTTGTGTTAATTAAAGTTTTTAATAAACCAAATTTTGAGTCGAAATTAGCTAAATTATAGTTTTGTAATTTAACTAAATATAAATATTTTATTATATGAGGAATTAATGAAGTTAATAATCCTATTAAACTTGAGAAAAATACTAACATTTTTATTTTATTAAATCATATAAAATCAATACCACTAAGAGTTATTTTGCTGAATATAATAAATATTTGCTTAGTTTAATAAAATAACAATTATTTTTTTTGTTTATTTCGTAATACAATTTATAGCTATTATCATTTAACAGAGAGAGATTCTCTTTTGCCTCCATAAAAAAGATTTGATTTTGTGAAAAAAACTTAATCTTTTTATAAGAGATAATAGACAAAAAGTTGTAAGATATAGTATCTAAATTTAATTCGACAATAGTTTTTGATATATTAAAAATATTAAAGCTCTTTATGTCATTGCAATTACTTAAATCATATTGACTAAGGTCGGTAAAAGAATTTGTCAGAGATAATAAATGAACTTTTTCTTCAAGAGATTTAATATAATTTTGTATCTGTTGCATTTGTTCAAACTTTTCATAAGACATAATCATAGTAAACTTTTTACTTTCAGTTTCAAAGAGATAAATAGATTTATTACTTTTAAAGTATAATAAAGTATCCTTAATTATTTTTTGTTTTTTATAAAAAAATCTCATTTTTATATATATCATTTCACTATGCAAACAAAAGATAGATTTTCTATTCTTAATATCTGATTCTTCTACTTTATCTAGATAAAGATCTAAGATCACAAATGATATTAATTGATTGATCAATAATTCTTTTATACCAGTAAAATCATCTTCTATATTTTTTTTCATATATTTTTATTGGTATTATAGATATTTTATTTTATAACGTTAAGCTTTGTCTGAGAATCTATAAGAATAAAATCATTATGCAAAATATCTATGATACAATCATTGATATTAATTACATTTAGCATAACATAAATATATTTATTTTCGTAAGTTTGTAAAAAGAAGCCAAATATTATTTTTTTTAAAAGTTTTGAGTAGATATATATATATTCTGAATGATAAGTATCGACTGAAACAAAGTAATCTTGAGCATCGGTTATTTGCCTATTGGATATTTTTGCATTTTGCAAATAAATAAATCTCGATTTACTTTGTTGAACATATATTTTTTTTTCAAATGAGAATAAATATTTATTACTACTGATCAAATATGAAAATTTCAAATTTGCAACAGATTTAATAAAATTCTTTTTCACATTTAAATAATTATTTAACTTAATTTCCTCAAAAGAAGTAATGGTATATTGTATAAAGAGCTGATTATTATATAAATACTCTTTTAATACAACAAATTTATTCAAAAGAGTTTGATGCTCTTTGCTTAGTTTAAAATAATAAGAAGCAAGAAAAGCTATTTCAAAAATATATAATGTATCATTTTCAATTATAATTGCATCTTTATACAAAGACTTTACTTTATCTTCAATTTCTTCAATATTTTTTACTATATTGTCTGTATTATTTTCAAAACCAAATATCTTGGTTGATTTTTCTAGAAAATAGACAAAAAAGAAGTCTCTTGTTTTAGAAAAAATGATTTTATCATTTAGAGCCGAGGTCATTTTCCATAAATTAAGGCTATCATCAGTTTCAGATGAATAAATATAAGGAATATGAGCGGCAATCCAGGAATACAAATTAATATACTCTATAAAATGAATAGAGTTCCAAAACTTAAAGTTTTTTTCTAATTTATCAATATTGTTTTGATGATAATATAAATAATATAAATTTTCATTACTTCTTAAACTTGATATCACGATATTTTTATTAAAGTGGATTGAGAGATCTAATAGAAATTGATAAATAAATTCATTATCATAGTTATTCTCTACTCCTGACCAATATATAAAATTATTTTTTAATATAAGAGAATGATAGATACATATTCCTTTAAGATGATATGATTCAATAAATAAATTACAATATTTTTCCATAAGGTCAAGAGTGATATCTATAAAGTCTTGATAATAGATACTCATATCTGCAATTAAATATTGATCAGCTAATGATTGATTTATATAATGAGATATAAATTCTTTAAATCGATGAAAGAAGTGATTTTGATTTAAATTTGTAAGTTGAATATTGTCAATAATATTTTGAATAGCATTATCTAAATTAATTTCCATATGTTGAGATATATCTAAATTAATGTTATATTCGTTTTGATTAATGAGATAAAATTTAAATCTAATTGTAATATGAGAAATATTTTTAAGCTTTAAGATCTGAATAACATTATTAATATCTTCTGCGGTTGGTGTGGATGGAAAATCAACATTTTTTATAGAAGGCAAAGAGTGTCTGTTTGTTTTTTTATAAATACAAAACAAATTCCAATTTAGATCAATTAAAAAAGGAACTTCCAAAGAAATTTTCTTAATATATTTAAAATGAGATAGAAGTGTTTCTATACTACTTTCTGCATAAGAATTACTAATTTCAGCTGAATTAATTGGTATATCATTATTAATTTTAGTTTTTTTTGCAAACGAGTAATCAAATTTTCCTGGAGAAATTGTAATTGATCGAAGATTATCTTGTAGATTAGTAGAAAAAAAATCATTTTGATAATTACTTATGCCAATTACATCAAAGTATAAATCAACAAAAGGATCAGGTATTATTTCAATTGATATATGCATGAATAAAATATAAGAAAATTTATTTAAAAGGGATATTTTCTCTTGAAATAACTTTGAAATAAAAGGATTATGGCTTTTTGCTTTCTTTTCATTAAATAATGTTACATAATGTAGATTATCTATTTTAATATAAGATGATTTATGTATAATAGCTTTTAATAATGAAATGTTTTGAATACTAAGAGCTACTAAAGCATGATATTTTCTAAATTCACTTTTATAGGCAACCACTACTCCTGGCACTCTAGTATGATTAAAAGGAATACTGATATACATTTTTTATCTTATAATATATAAAGTGCTTCAAGTTACTAAGAAAAATAGAGAAAATTATATAAAGACTAATTAAAAACATTTAATTTATGAGGATAATCTTGACAATAATTAAAATATTTTTATAATATAGCAAAACTTATCAAAAACTATGTCCCAAAACAATATAACAAGATTTTTAATAGGCGCATTTATAGTATCATCTACTATTTTTGTAGGATATTATTATAATAATAAAGAAATGTCTATGAATAAAGAATCTCATAAATATTCCGCAAAAAAATGTCATAAAAATCAAGAAAAAGCCTATGAACATAAAGAAAAAAAACATCAATATAATGAAAATCATACACAAGAGGTGTTTGATAAAAAAGTTTATGATGCTATTATAAAAAATCCTACAATTATACGAGATGCTATTGATAAACTCAGAAAAATTGAAGCAGAAGAACATAAGAAAAAAACAATAGCAAATCAAGTTAAAGCAATAAATGAAGTAGAATTGATGCTAAAAGGATTCAATTCAGATTTATATATTACATATGGAAAAGTTGATTCAGATAAAATTTTGAAATGCAGTCTTGATTTATCATCCGATGCAGATATTGAAAAATTGATTAAAATACATAATCATATTGAAAAAATGGATATAAATTATAAAATACTTATCCTTCCTTATATTAAAGATAAAAATTTAGATTTAGAGAAAAAATTAACACTATTAGCTAAAATGTATGACATCATGGATAATCAGTGGTTTGACAAAATCACTTTAAATGTAGAAGACTTTAAACCCAATAAGACTTCTCTAGAAAAAGCTAAATTATTATTAGATCAAACCAGTAAAGAAAATTTCAAACCTTTTATGATTATAAACAACCACATCGCCGATACTGGTCACGATGTAATAGATATGAATTATCTAAAAGAAACCTTCGAATATCTTGATAACATATTTAAAAATATTAATCCAAAAATAACAAATATTGAAGAAGCTGTAAATGGGGCACTATCTACTTAAATAAAAAATAATCAGCAAATTGACTTTAAATAAAAAAAGATGTATAATGATTTTACAAAATAAAAATACTTTATGAATTTAGGAATAAAATCTCTTATAGGTTTACTATTAGGTTTACTATTTGGAATATGTTATTATGAATTTGATAGTATGAAATATAGATTTATTATTTTAATTTTAGATATTATTCAAAAACAATTTATGAATTTAATAAAATTATTATCGGGCCCTCTAATATTTTTAACTTTATTAAACGGTATCTGTATGAATGATGCTTTTAAGAAAAATAATTTAACATTACTCTTTGTAAAAGCATTTTTCATGTTTATCTTTACTACTATTTTTGCAGTTATTATAGGTATTAGCTTTGGATATATCTTTTCTCCTGGTTTAAAATTAAATATTCAAGAACCTTCATATCAGTTTTTCAACATAGCGCGAACTCAATTGTTAAGTGAATTAATTCCTGATAATATAATCTCTCCTTTCTTTCATTTAAATTTAATTCAAATTGTTATTTTATCAGTATTGCTAGGTTTTTTTATCAGATCCAACGCAAAACAAAATCAAAACATAATAAATCTTATCGGAGAATTAAATGAGATTTTTATAAAAGGAATTAGATCAATTATGGAATATGCATACATTTTATCTTTTGCAGCTACAGCCGTTGTAATATCAAACTATGGTTATCTAGTCCTATTCTCTTTATCGAAATTTATAATTACTGTAATATTAGCAAAGATATTTCAATATATACTTATACTACTATTTATACAATTTTTTAGCAATATATCATTTATACCCTTTATGTACAAAAGCTTATCTTATCAATCGGTAGCATTTGCAACTAGTAGCTCAAAAGCGACTTTACCTAAAGCTTTGGAGGTATCCCAAGAAGAGCTAGGAATGTCAAAAAAAATATCTTCTACCTTACTTCCCTTTGGCTCAAGTATTAATATGGATGGCACGGCCATTTACCTTGGTATTGCTGCGATTTTTTTTGCGCAAATGCAAGAAATTACCTTGAGTTGGGCAGACATATTAAATATTGTCTTCACCTCTACTCTTGGATCTATAGGAGCAGCAGGAATACCTTCTGGCAGCTTCATTGTATTACCTTCTGTATTATTAAGCGCAGGTATATCTCCAATTAAAATATCAATTTTATTGGGAGTAGATAGAATACTAGATATGCTTAGAACTGTTATTAATATGACAGGAGATGTCGCTGTAGCATTAATTTTAGACGAAAGCGAAGGTACTTTAAATAAAAAAACATACTATACTTATAAAAAATAGTATTTATAAAAATTCGTCTATTTACAATAGGTACAATAGTTTATATCATATAAGTAACAAAATAATTTTACCAATGGTTGAATATGTATTCTTTATGAGAAATATGTCTAAGTTGATTAATAATAAAGAAATTATTAAGCCCACAAATATCTCATTTTTTAAAGGCTCAAAGATAGGAATAATAGGTCAAAATGGAGCTGGAAAATCCACTATTTTAAAAATTATGGCTGGAATTGATAAAGATATCTTAGGAGAAGCCTCTTTAGTAAAAGATATTAAAGTTGGATACCTAGACCAAGAGCCTGAGTTAGGCTTAAACAATACGGTTTGGCAAGAAGTCTCTCATGGAATTCAGGATAAATTAGACCTTATTGAAGAATTTAATAATATCTCACTTCAGTTTGGAGAAGTCGGCGATGATATGGAAAAACTAAATGCGTTAATGGAAAAACAAGCAAATTTACAAATAGAAATAGACTCTACAAATGCTTGGATGTGCGAACAAGAGCTTCGTGTAGCTATGAATGCTTTACAATGCCCTAATGAAGATGCGGTAATCAAAAATTTATCAGGAGGAGAAAAAAGGAGAGTCGCTCTATGTAGACTATTAATAGAAAAACCAGAAATGCTTCTATTAGATGAGCCTACCAATCACTTAGATGCAGAATCTATATCTTGGTTAGAGCAATATTTACAAAAATATCAAGGAACTATAATTTTAGTTACACATGATAGATATTTCTTAGATAATGTTGTTGAATGGATTTTAGAGATCGATAGAGGTAACTGTGTTCCTTGGCATACAAATTATTCTGAATGGTTACTGAAGAAGCAAAAAAAACTTGAACTAGAAGAGAAAGAAGATTCCAATAAAGCAAAATTTTTAAAATATGAATTAGAATGGATAAATAGTTCGCAAAAAGCGCGTCAATCAAAAAGCAAAGCTCGAATCAGTGCTTATAATGATATGATGAATTCGGAAAGGGATAAAGTTGTCAAAACAATTGAAATAAGAATTCCTAGAGGGCCTAGACTAGGAAATAAAGTAATAGAAGTCGAAAACCTATCCAAAAGTTTTGGAGATAAAATGCTATTTAAAAATCTATCCTTTACAATTTCTCCAGGAACAATAGTAGGAATCGTAGGGCCAAATGGAGCGGGAAAATCAACTTTATTTTCTATATTAACCGGTAAAGAAACTCCAGATGCTGGTAAAGTCACTATAGGACCAACAGTTAAATTTAGTTACGTAAACCAATCTCGAGATCATTTAGTTGGAGATAATAATGTATGGGAAGAGATCTCTCAAGGTCAAGAAGAAATTATACTAGGAGACAACGAATTTAAAATGCGAAGTCGCGCTTACTGTGCCGCATTTAATTTTAAAGGGCCTGATCAACAAAAATTAGTCGGAAAGCTTTCAGGAGGAGAAAGAAATCGAGTTCATTTAGCAAAAATGTTAAAAAATGCAGCTAATGTTATTTTACTTGATGAGCCTTCAAATGATCTTGATTTAAATACAATTAGGTCACTTGAAGAAGGAATTATGAAATTTCCCGGATGCGCGATTGTAATCAGTCATGATCGATGGTTCTTAAATAGAATCGCCACTCATATATTAGCATTTCATAAAGACAGAGATCCAATATTTTATCCAGGCTCCTTTGACGATTATCAAACATATGTGACTAAGTTATATGGAAAAGATAAATATAATCATAAAAATTTAATAAAATCTTGATAAGAATATGAAATTTTTGCTATTGTTATTATTACCTGTATTATTATTCTTCTTTGGTTATCCCCTCTTGTTACCGATTTTGTTTACCAGTATTAGTATTATTATTTTAACTTTTTTAATGATTATCTTGATTCTTTTTATTTTAATTTTGTTTCTATTTATCTTTAGAATTCAGGCTTTTATGTTTTTATTTAAAAAGAAAAATTTCATTATACTCTTTATTTTGATGCTGATCGTTGCGGCGATTGTCTCTATGGTGACCGCAATTTCTGTATTAATTAGCGCACTCCTTATATAACTTATTTCTTATTTGTTTCACTATTTTTATCATTTTCTTTGTTATAGTCTTCGTTTAATGCCTTCTTATTTATCGTATTATCATTTTTATCATTTTTATCATTTTTACCATCTAACTTTGTGTTCATAATCTTGTTTATTTGGTCTCCACCATTCATAATCTTGTTTATTTGGTCTCCACCATTCATAATCTTGTTTATTTGGTCTCCACCATATTTTAGCAAAGGCGATAATAAAGATTTAGCAACTGAAAATGATAAAGATGGTAAATTAGCAACTTTAATAATGGCATCTTCTGTATTAAATAACGTTTGAAACATATTAGTAATTTCATCAGAACATTTATTATATACCATGAGGATAAGGATCGTAACTACAAAAAAGTATAAATGCTTAGGCATTATACCAGAATTGGTATCATACATATACCAATATGAGAAACCATGCAAAGGACCATTAACATAACATATTGATAATGGTAAACTAAAATGCAATACTCCTCCTATTATACCAAACAATGTTGAGATAAACGATAGTGCTAACGGTACTATAATAGTAAAATTTAAATAAAATGAGATTAATACATTAAATTTAAGAGGTAATATAGAACAACAACCTATAAAGATTGGAATGATAGGGCTAAATATATAACAAAGGATTAATAGTCCCAGATAATACATAATGAATGACATCAAATTAGTAATACATAGGGCAAAAAAGGCTATATAAATAATTCTGATAGAGGATGTAATTGTCAAAACTCCAAAAAAAGTATCATAATGTAAAATGAAATGCATGAGGCTTGAGAGCTTTGATACAATAGGACTAATAATATCACTTGCAGTTATATTATCCGTAATAGTCACTGTATCTGGACTAACAACAACATGTTGAAAAATCAGTAGTATTTTCAAAATATGAAATATGGCATCCGTTTGTAACATATAATACCCTATAATTATATAGCTTAACCCTGTAAACATATTAACAATAAAATTTTTTATACTCATTTGAAAATCTTCAAAAAATTTCATCAAATTTATAGTTAATAATATAAAGAATATTATTGCAAAGATTAGATCAACATATTTGTTTTGTATGATCTCTTTAAGGTATTTTTCAAGAAATTCAACTATTCTTATACTAAAATCTTCAATAATATTAAAAGGACCTAAGATAATACTTGTTATTACGTGATAAATATACAATAAATCAGAATCATGAGCATAATCGAGAGCCATTTGTGTATTGGTGGCGGTATAAGCTTGATCGCGCTCTGGGTCATATTTAGAATAATCATAAAAATATTGCGAGTCCACAGTAGAAACTGGCGTGTTTGATCTTTCTATTTTTAATTCTTTTAATACTAGCTTTAATTGTTCTTCATTTTCCTTGTACATTTCCTTGAAAATAGTATCATCCTTGTAAATATCTAATGTGTTTGGTTTTGGAATCACATTTTTATGTTCATCATAATTAAATCTAATAAGACAAAAACCTTTATTGTCATTAAAATTTGTTTCATAAAGGTTTACACCCTTAATATTATGAGCACCATAAAATGAAGGAGCCATAATATATAAAATATGCAAAAGGCAGAAAATAAAAACGAAGAGAATAGTCCTATTTAAATCTCCAATTCCTATCATATCGAAGAAACTATTGTTTTTCTCACTTGACATAGAATTATAATATAAAGTTTTATATCAAAATAAAATAAAACAAAAAAATTCTTCGCGATAAAAGTTTTTTATGTTACTTTAGTAGTAGCTAATGTAAGAATATCTTTAAATTCATTAGATAAAATCTTTGTATCATTTAAAGAATCTAACAATTTTTTATAATGCAAATTAACATAGTTTAAGTACTTAGAGATATATGTATTAATTTGATTTTTTTCCAAGTGATCCAAGTGTCCATTATTAGCGAGAAACAAGATCAATATCTGATCATTTAAAGATCGAGGATTATTTTCATCTTGCAGTAAGATATGAGTAATCTTATCTCCTCGATTAATAGTTTTTTTAGTTTCATTATCAAGTTCAGCTCCAAATTGAGCGAAGGATTGCATCTCACGATATTGAGCGATATCAGACTTCATGGAGCCAGTCACCTGTTTCATAACTTTAAACTGAGCATCTCCCCCCACTCTACTAACGGATAGACCCACATCAATAGCTGGTTTAATACTTTTATTAAATAGGTTTTGTTGTAAAAATATTTGCCCATCAGTAATAGAGATTACATTTGTAGGAATATAAGCGGATATATCGCCAGCTTGAGTTTCAATGATCGGCAAAGCTGTCAAGGATCCGGACTTATATTTTTTTGATAATTTAGCGGACCTTTCAAGTAATCTAGAATGAATATAGAAGACATCAGCTGGAAAAGCCTCTCTTCCGGGAGGTCTTCTAAGTAATAAAGAAATTTCTCTGTAGGCCACCGCATGTTTTGTCAGATCATCATAAATAATCAATGCATGTTTTCCATTATCTCTAAACCATTCTGCAATGGAGCATCCTGCATATGGAGCAAAATACTGATAAGCCGCAATATCTGAGGCAGTAGCAAGAACAATAACAGAATATTTCATAGCTCCAGCTTTTTCTAATTTATTTTTCAACCTCATTACGCTTGAAGACTTTTGGCCTATTGCAACATAGACACAGTAAACGGCCTCGGAAGAATTACTCTCATGAAGCGATCTTTGATTAATAATAGTATCAAGAGCAATTGAGGTTTTACCGGTTTGTCTATCACCAATTATAAGTTCTCTCTGACCCTTTCCTATAGGAACAAGAGAGTCAATAGCTGTAATTCCCGTCATTAAAGGCTCATGAACGCTTTGTCTATGCATAATCTCAGGAGCTGGTCTTTCAATATGATATTTAGTTTTAGCTTTAATAGGGCCAAGTCCATCAATAGGATTTCCAGTAGCATCAACCACTCTTCCTAATAATTCGGGACCAACTCCAACGGCAAAAGTATCTTCGGTCAGATATACAAAGTCTCCTTGCCTCACTTTTCCTTCTGATCCAATAACGACAACTCCGCAAATATTTTCTTCAATATTTAATATAATACCAAAAGTATCGTCACTAGCAAAACGAACTTTTTCAGAAATTTTACCTTGCTCTAAACCGTAGACATAAGCGATTCCATCCATGATTTGTAAAACTTTACCGGTGGTTTTAAACTCGCTTTGATAATTAATCTTATCTATTTGATTTTTTAGTATTTCATAAAAATTACTACTCATAAATTATATAATGATTTTACATTATTCTATTGGATAGATAACAAATAGTCAACAAATTATATAAAAATTTCTAGCTTTATATATTCACAACTTGTTTTTGAAGATAGGCTCCCGTGAAATTAATTGTTTTATTGTCAACTAAGAGTGAAAACCCCCAAAGTAATTTTTTATTAACAATTTCAATAAATTGAATTTTTTGCTTTTTAAACTGCAAAGATAAGTTTTTTCTTATAGAAGATAATAATTTCTTATTTAAGCTGCTGTAAGTATTTATATAAACAAGACTATACTTCTTTTTTGTAAAATATATTTTTTGAATTTCAATAATCACATTTGGAAGTATATGAACAACTTTATTTTTTAGCATTAGTATAATAATATCTTTAACATTTTGGTCTATAGAAAATTCTTTAAAAATGCTAATGATTTTTTTATTTTCAAAACCTATTTTAAGTTTACTGTAAACCGAAGATAAAACATCATGAATTTTATTTAATTCAGATAGTAAATTTTCAATATTTCCTTGAACGCAGTATAAAAATGTTTTAGCATAGTTGTTAAATATGATATTTTGCATATTATTCTTGAAAAGACTTATTAATTGTATTATAATAGAAGTGTATCAAAAATCAACTAAAAAAAAGAAATGTACGAAAATTTTTTAAACAATAAGTATAATTTAGATAGTTTAGACGAAAGTTATCAAAAAAAACATAATAGCAAGATGTCTTTTGCTCATAAACCTGCATCTCCACTGGATGAATTAAAAGAGATTTATATTCAAGGAGAGAAAGGAAAGTTGTATGGTTTATATCGTAAATCTATCAATGAAAATGCGCCCGTGATGTTAGTTCTTCATGGTCATCCTAAAAACAGATTAGGAAGCTACAACACTCCTGTAATTCAAAGTGTATTAGAAGCAGTTATTAATGCAGACTTTCATGTTTTAGCTATTAACTATAGAGGATGCTCTAAATCTTATGGAACATTTTTAAAAGATACGGATGGATTAGTGGATGCTTCTTTTGCTCTAGATTGGTTACATAAAGAACATGATAAAAATTATAAATTTTGGGTAGTGGGTTTCTCATATGGATCTTGGGTCGCCGCTCAATTAGCTACTCGTAGACCAGAAGTAGTAGGATTAATTTTATTATCTACGCTTTTATTTAAATTTGACTATAGTTTTATGATTCCATTTCCTTGTAATACATTAATTCTGCATGGAGCTGTAGACTCAGGTACTCGGTATAAAGATTTAAAGGACTTTTTTTCATTAGAAATGTTTCAACCATATGATAGTAAAATTCATATCATGAAATTAAGCTACTGCGATCATTTTTTTTATACTCCCGATATGGTAATCGATAAAAAAGTAAAAACTACTATTTTTGACTTCTTAAATAAAAATAGACATGAAGAAGTTCAAATTAAAAACAATATTTTAATTCATGAATCAGAAAATTATGATGAAGATGAAATTGAAAAAAACAATGTCGTTATGTTTAATTAATTTATTAATTATGTATGATAGATTATACTTCATTGGCAATAAACATATAATTTAAAATAATATTTTTATTTTTAAATTTTCTTACATGTAATATAAATTTTTTATGGTTTAATTTTAAAAACCAAAATTAAAAATGAAAATAGAAAAAAATAATTCTCTTAATGAATCTATGATTAAAATCGAGATTCAAAATCCAATAGATCAATTTGACAAATCTGAAAAAATGATGCAGGAATTGTACGAGAATGCAATAAAATGGAGAGAGGCATTATATTTTGGTGAGTATTTTCGTAAGATAAACGAGATAAACCAGGACACGAACACTGCAGAAACTGCAGAAACTGCAGAAGCTGCAAAAACTGCAAAAGCTTTAAAGTATTTTATAGAAAATCCATCAGCTTTGGATTTTATACAAAATTCATCAATAATGAGTCTTGATAAGGATACTGAGAAGGCTCTTGCATCACTTGGAATAGAAGCAAAAACAGAAGAACATGACAAGGTCGCATATGACGAGGTCGCAACAAAAAAAATCAAAATGATTTGGCATATGACACAAATTCAGATTAAGAATATTAAGGACTTGAAGAAAAATCCAAAGAAGAATTTAAGTGATGAACATGTGCGTGGGAAGATAATACTTAATACTATGAAAGAGATTAAGATAGATGAAGTTACAGCAGAATATGATAAGATTTCACATGATGTGGAGAAAGACGAACAGATGTCAGATTATGGCTTGTTTTTTCATCTATTCATAAGTCTTGAGTGTACATTATTGACGGACGTTCCTGAAGGAAAAATAACAATGTTTGATGAAACTATATTCATAGAAAACCTTAATGCAGAACAAAAAAGTGAAAATCAGCTTAATGAAACTATATTCATAGAAAACCCTAATGCAGAACAAAAAAGAGAAAATCAATTATTTAGATTGGAAATATTGCAATTTTTTACCTACTTCAATATGAATTTATATAATAAGTCTACCGATTATATAAACAAGCGTTTGGAGCAATTTAAAAATTTTCTAAGTTACCCTAATGAAGAGTACACACTTATAATGATTCATAGACTTATTAGTCGTGCAACAAATAATGAAACCAATGATGAAAAGCTTCGTAAAGAAATAAATAAATTAAGAGAAGCAACAGAGAAAAAGGATGCTGATTATCATTTAACTCTAAAAATATTCTCTTTAGCACTTATCAAAAAGTCGTCCTGGCTGACGTCGTGGTTGAATGATAATAATAAGTATAATAACTTCATACAAAGTATTTTAAAAGGACAGAAACAAGAAACAGTAAAAAATTCAATAGAGATTCTGAAAGAGAACATCGACGAGAGTAGAGGACTTAAAAATCTGGATACTATTCTAGAAGCCTATAACTCTATAAAAAATACAGAACAAAATCAAAGCTTAATAATAGAGAATGAAAATGAAGTAAACAAAATAATAGACAATGTAAAGCAAAAATCTGATGAAATGAAAGAAACAATAAACAATGTAGAGCAAAACGTTTCTAACAACACAAAACAATTAGCCAAAAACTTGAACGACGTTGTTGACAATGTAGAAAATAATATCGTCAATGTACTTGAAAGCGTTAACACTGTTGTACAAGCTAATAATCAGAATAACAATTCTACAAATAACGGTACTAATCAAAATAACAATTCTACAAATGAAGATACTAATCAGAATGCCAATTCTACAAATGACGATAATCTTGTTATTCAAAACAATCAAAACCTCGAGGAAAAAAGTATGGGAAATACTCCATTGATAATTGGTGGAGGAGTAGTAATAGTAGCAATATTGATTTTTGTTGTCTACTATAGCTCAAGCTCAACACAAGAATCAAAGGATTATAATAATGTATTAGAATTATCACCAATCAGTGATGAAACAAATCATTAATGAAATGTTGACAAATTGTTAATATTTACTCTACTTATATCTCTAATCTATTATTGTTATCTTGATTTATAATCTTTATAAATTTATAATAAGTCAACTACATCAGTTTAATATGAATCGAAAAAACATGATAGATTCTCATTGTCATTTAAATTATTTAGAAAATTATCATCAAGTTATATTTGAATGTGCTCATTTTAAAATTTTAAATAATATTTGCACCAAAAAAGATGATTTTACATTAATAAAGTTTTTAGCTAAAAAATATTTTAATGTATATGGAAGTTATGGTATTCATCCAAATTATGCTACTCATGACAATAGTGAAGATTATAGTCTTGATAGCATTTTAAAAAATTTAGAATATGAAAAAATCTTATCAATTGGAGAAACTGGAATTGATTTATATCGCAGCCATATGAATATTAATAATCAAATCAATAGCTTTAAAAATCATATTAAAGCATCGAAAATCAGTGGTAAACCTTTGATTATTCACTGCAGATCAACGCTAAATAGTGAAAATGCAGCTTATAGCATAGGAATGATTCTTGAAGAAGAAAAATTTAAAGGAGATGCAATTCTTCACTCTTTTGATGGCTCTGAATATCTTTTTAATTTAGGGTTGAAATATAATTTTTATATTTCAATCTCAGGTCTCTGTACTTATAAAAAAAACTTACTTTTAAAAAATCAAATTAAAAAAATACCTCTAGACAAATTATTAATTGAAACTGACTCTCCTTATTTGGTTCCACTAAAGAAACCTTATACAAAAGTAAATCATCCAAAGAATGTTATCTATATAGCGCAAGAAATAGCAAAAATTTTAGACATTAAAATTGATGAAGTTTTTGAAATTACTTATAATAATTATAAGAACTTATATAAAAATTTTTTATCTCCTTCTTGATTTTATTTTAATTACGAGATATAATATGAAATAAATTAAAACTTAATATGTCCAAAATTGATATTGTAAAGAAATTTTCTGACAATGATGAAAAAAATACTGGAAAAACAGAAGTTCAGATTGCTATCTTAAATACAGAAATCAAAACTATCACTGAACATTTAAAAATTCATAAAAAAGATTTTAGCACAACTCGTGGCTTAATAAAAAAAGTACAACATATGTATAAGCTTCTTTACTATTTGTTTACTAAAAATGCCGCTAAATACTATGATCTTATTCAAATGTTAGGTGTGAAAGACATCGTTAAGAGAAAGCAGAAACAATAGTTAAAATAATTACTACTGAATCATTTATTTCTTTATATATAAACTATTTTATCAATACTCTTTTTGATATATTTCAATCCTTTACATAATATCCTTTTCTCCATAATGTTATTATATAATCTGTATTGGAATATTTTCTAAGCTTTCTTCTAATTGAACATATAATTGAGTCAACCATTCTCATTTCAGTTTTTAAAACTCTATCTTCAAATATCTCTTGAAATATTCTTTCTTTTAATACTAATTGATTTTTATATTTAAATAATATCTTTAAAATACTAAATTCATTATTTGTAATTTCGCGTATAATAATATTATTTATATAGATTTGTTGAGTGATAATATTTAACCTTAAATTCTGTGCTTCAAATATGTATTTTGACGATATAGTAATGCAATCAAAAATTGACATAATTTGATGAAATAGCATCAAGAGAAAATCATTATTGGTATGGCTGATTCTATTGGTTATTAAAATTACTTTATTTTTAAAATAAGAAATATATCTTTTTATATTAACCTGATTAGATAAAATTATGATTCCTATATGATTGCGCGAATTTTCTTTAATAGAGGCTAAGTTATTGATCATCTCTGAATATGAGAGCACCATTTCATCAATCAAGATAAAATCAATATCAAGTATATTTTCAATCTCATTTTGGCATCGAAATATAACTTTATCTTCTTTAGCAAAGAATATAGAAAAAGAATTTTTCAAGATATTATCTTGAGTAATTAACAATATTTTAATTTGCATATTAATGATATAACTTATTTGTCATTATATCTTAAATTACTAAGTATACAAAACGATTTTATATAAAATTAATACTTTTTTTAAAGTTTATTAAATTGTCTAAAACTAATTTTTTACAAATCTTAGTATTTTCATCTAATCGTTCTAAAATATAACTATTAGACAAAAGCTCCCTCCTCTCTCTAATAGGTGTTACAAATTTAATAATCTCTTCTATTAAATATTGTTTGATAATTGAATCCGCCAACCCTCCTTTTTTATAGTCTGCTTTTAATTCTGATACTTTATCTTGATTTGAACCAAAGGCGCTTAAATACTCAAATACGACATTGCCTTCTATTTTCCCGGGATCAGTGACTTTAATATGATTTGAGTCGGTATACATACTTCTGACTTTTTTTTGAATTTCTTTATCACTATCACTTAGAAATATAGCATTATTTAAACTTTTACTAGCTTTATGTTTACCATCAATTCCCATTAGTTTTTGAGTATTACTTAATAATGGAGAGACTTTATCAAATATTTTTTTGTTATATAAATCATTCACTTTGTTTACAATGTCATTTGTGTCTTCAATAATGGGTATTTGATCCTTGCCAACGGGAATAACATTTGCATTAAATCCTAATATATCCGCTGCTTGAAATACTGGATATATAACAAACCCTAAATTTTGTTCCTTACCTTTAATCTTAATTTCAGTTTTTACAGTGGGATTATGCATTATTTTATTTAAAGAAATATAGTTCATTAACAAACATGAAAATTCATATAGTGATGAAATATTCGACTGCAAAGCAAAGATACTTTTTCCTAATCCTACTGACAAATAATCTTTCATTAATTCGATTACGTTTGAACGAATCTCGACTCCTTTTGTATAATTATCCGTCATTGCTTGCGTATCAGCAATTAAAATATAAGATTTATATTCATCTTGAATCTGAAGTCTTGTAATCAATGACCCAGCATAATGGCCCAAGTGCAATTTGCCAGTAGGCCTATCTCCTGTTAAAGATATTTTTTTCATGTACAAATAGTATATAATAAGATATACTAATTTAGTATAAACACAAAGTCAAGTTGAATTTAGCTTTTGTAATTTTTTATGGTATAAATTAATAATAGAATCCAAAGTAATAGATAATTCTTGATTTTTAGGAACAGAAACAAATATATTGTGTACTTTTGCATAATAACCAAATTTGCCTTTTGCAACAAAAACCTCTACTCCTTCATACTCTCCAATGACTCTAGGAAAGGACAAAGCTTTTTTAGCATCTTCAAGAGTGGTATTTTCTTTTGTAAGGTTGACTTCACTTTTATTATCGTTTAATTGTACATAGTATCCAAACTTTCCTTTTTTAAGAAAAATATCTTCTCCTTTATCATTTTGGCCTAATATTTTCAAAAAAGGCTCAAAAATATTTTCAATATAATGACATTCTGGATAATCCACACAAGATAGATAAGGACCATATTTGCCAATCATAATAATCAATGTTTTATTGCACTTTTTACATTTTTTATCAACATTAAAAATCTTTTGTAATTCATCTTGCATCTGCTTCAGAATATCGCTCATTTGAATTTTTTTTACCGATGAAATATTCTCATTAAATTTATTCCAGAAGTTTTGCAATAAATCTAATTTTACCATCTCTCCATTTGCAATCTTATCTAGATTATCTTCAATATTTGCGGTAAAATGAAAATCGACATATTCTGGAAAGAAAATTTTTAAAAAGATAACCACCACCTCTCCTAAAGAGCTTGGAATCAATTTTTTCTTTTCCAATTTTACATAATTCCGTTCAATGATAGTTGATATAATTGATGCATAAGTGCTAGGTCTACCGATTCCATATTTTTCTAAATTTTCTATTAAGCTTCCTTCATTGTATCTTGCTGGAGGCTCTGTAAAATGTTGTTTTACATTTATTTTATCAAATATAATATTACCAGAGAGATCAAATTTATTATCATCATCAAATTTCAGATAATCATAGACTAAAGTAAATCCATCAAAAACACTTTGTGTATAACTTGCAACAAATTTATGATTTAAATCTTGAGAATTTATATTATAATATGTCACTTTCTTTTTATTGTTAGACATTTGGCAAGAAACGGTTCTTTTCCAAATTAAATCATATATCTTTTTCTCATCATCATTTAAAGCAATATTATGTGAAAGATTATTTACATCGATAGCTCGAATAGCCTCATGAGCCTCTTGAGCATTTTTATTTTTTGTCGTATAGGTGAGAATCGAGGGACTTAAGTATTTTTCTCCATATTTTTCTTTGATAAAAGTACGAATATTGTTTAATCCAAATTCTGAAATATGAACGCTATCAGTTCTCATGTAAGTTATTAAAGAATCATATTCCTTTGTTCCTTCATACAATTTTTGAGCGATCTGCATCGTTTTCTTTACACCAAATCCATATCTCAAATAAGCTTCTTTTTGCAGACTTGAAGTAATGAAAGGTGCGTAAGGTTTTTTAATAATTTCTTTACTTTGACTATTGGCAATTTTATATGTTAAATTAGATAAAGTTTCTTGCGCTTTTGATACAGATTCTTCATTTTTAAAAGTAAACTTTTCAACTTTTTCCTTGTAAAAAATATCCAATTTTGCTTCTATATTTTTATATATTGCCATTAATGACCAATATTCTTGTTGTTTAAAATCTCTAATATCATTTTCTTTTTCGCAGATCATACGCAACGCAACTGACTGAACTCTTCCTGCTGATTTTGCTCCAGGAAGTTTGTACCATAGAACTGGAGATAGATTAAATCCATATAAGTAATCAATAGTGGTTCTAGCTTCTTGAGACAAAACTAAGTCATTATTAATATCATGTTTGTTTTTTATTCCTTCTTCAATAGCTTTTTTTGTAATTTCATTAAATGTAATACGATAAAACTTAGTATTTTTTTTTACATACTTCTTTGCAATCAAAAAATTAAGTATATCATATGATATTTTTTCTCCTTCTCTATCAAAATCAGTTGCGAGATAAATTTCACTACTATTTTTTGCATGAGTGATCATTTCTTTGACATTTTTATGAGGATTGTATTTTAGATTAATATCAAAATTATTTTGTATATCAATGCCTTGACCTTTGCCTTCAAGTTCTGCGATATGACCATAAGATGCGACAACCTTATACTCATTATTTAAAAGTTTACTTATGCTATATATTTTTGCAGGTGACTCAACTATTATAAGTTTCAACGTATTCACTATTTTATGATTGTATAATACTAATTTAATGATCAAAACACAAGTAATAAAGACAGATAAACTATTGAATTATACTAAATTCTAATAAAATCTGTTGAATTAAATGATAAGGTAAGGCACTTTCTGCAGATAAGAACTCTATGGCCTCTTTTTGAAAGTTCAGATTACCATATTTTTTTATGGATAAATTAATAATATCTTCTTTCATTGCAGAATTAATATTATTTTGCTTTATAAAAGAGAATTTCTGATCTTGCATTTCTAGATGTTTTAAATTTAAATCGTATAAATCGTTTAAGATTTGATTAATTGATTTAAAGACCTCTGCTCCATCTAAAATTAATTTTTTATTACCTTCATATAAATTTTGTTTTGAAAAATGATCCATAACATAGATATTTCTACCAGCATCTGCTGCCGCAATAGCCGTCTGATAAGCTCCAGAATTAATATCAGATTCAACTATAATTGCTATTTTACTTAATCCTATTAATAATTTATTTCGTCGTAAAAAAGTATATTTTGCGGTTTGTTCAAAAGCGCCGACATCAGTGACAACAGTTCCATTATGATTTAATATTTTATTTAAGATAACATCATCTTTACTAATAGAGAAAGAAGATACTCCAATCTGCTGAGAGTATGTATTATTATGGCAAGAAATATCAATAATACCAGAAACTCCGGTAGCGATAACGCATTTTTTTTCCATAAGCATTTTAGCAATAGAATAAGACACATGAGCCGAGTATTGCGATGATTTTCTAGAGCCTGAGATCGCTGAGATATAATTGTTGTGTAAATTTGCAATATTTCCTTTATAGATCAATAAAGGAGGATAATTAGTTAAAGTCTTCAAGTAAGAAGGAAAATTATTTTCATCAAAGATCAAGAATTTCGCATTTGATTCATAAGTTTTTTCAATTTCTTGAATAACTTTATCTTTTGAGATGAAATCAAACTTTCTGACAAATAAATTTTTATTTTCCAATAGAATTGTATTATCATGACAAGATTGTCGAATAGAATCCATTATTCTTGTCAAATCCTTTTCTCTGGAATAAAAAGAATGAAAGGTAGCGTATCCAATATTTTTACTACGCAATATCTGTAATATAGTTTCTAGTTTGCTCATGCAGTGTATATATTACAAAGAAAATAAATAGTAAAGATATTTTTTTTTATTACATTTAAATTACACATATTATACATTTGATTATTTGATAAAAATGAACTATAATCATTTTGATAAATAAAAATATATAATGCAAAAAGAAATTTTGGTATTTGAAAATGATATGCCAGAAAAATACATCGATCTAACAAAAAACATTGCAGTTGATACAGAAGCAATGGGTTTAGATTTAAACAGAGATAAATTATGTTTAGTTCAATTATTTTATGAAAATGATGATAAAGTGTTTTTGATTAAAATTAATGATAAAAATGTAGCTCCAAATTTAAAAAAGTTACTTACAAATAAGAAAACTGTAAAAATCTTTCATTATGGACGATTTGATATCGCTATGATAAAGAAATACTTAAACATTGAGACAAATAATATTTTTTGCACTAAAATCGCATCTAGATTGGTGAGAACTTATACCGATGCGCATAGTTTAAAAGAATTATGTAAAGAACTTCTATCAGTAACTCTACAAAAAGGTTATGGATCCTCAAATTGGTCAGAAAAAGAACTTTCAGAAGAACAAAAAAGTTATGCCGCGAATGATGTTATATATCTTCATGATATAAAAGACAAGCTTAGCGTTATGTTGGCTGACTTTAAAAGAAAAAATCTTGCAAATTCATTATTTAAGGCTTTGATCGCAAGAGTAGATGCGGATTTGAGTGGATGGAGTAATGTCGATCTATTTGCTCATTTTATTCCTCGAAATAAATAGTTTGGCCCTTTTATTCGCAGTATTCTACTTGCTCATTTTATTCCTCGAAATAAATAGTTTGGCCCTTTTATTCCTCGAAATAAATAGTTTGGAAAATTAAAATTAATTAACTAATTAAAATAGTATAGACTTGACAAAGATATGACAACCATATTATTATTAACCAAAAAAACAAAACAAATATGATTAAACAATTATACTTTTTACTTCTAATATCCTCGCTTGGTTATAATTACTATCAATACAATCGCGACCTTGAACAAAATAATCAATATCATAAAGCACTAGAAGAAAATAGACAATTAAATATTAAAAAAAAAAACTGTGTGGAGAATATTAACAATAATGTCAAAAATAACAATCAACATGGAAGCAATGAAAACAATAATGTCAAGAATGATGATTGTTGTTAATAACAATGAGAACAATATTATACTATAATAATTATTAGTTTATCATACTATTAATAATCGCATTTTGATTTACATATTGATTTAAATTGTTAAATATATTTAAATAATGATCTTTTTTATTTAATTTAACTTTATATTTTTCTGATAGTAAAAGCATAATCTGCAAAAAAGTTTGAATATTATTTTTTTCTCCTACATAACAAGATATCAAGTTAGATATACCAAAATGACGAGTAATTTTATATGTGTAAGAAACTTTATTGATAAAGTTATACGCATTATGAGAGGAGTCACATATATTAATTTTCTCTTGAGATAGAGCTTTAGAAGATTCCTTAAATAAAAACAAATCCTTTGATATACCTAAACTAAATCGATTAGTAGAGATAACAGAAGTGATTTTATTCATATAAGAATCATATAAAATATGCTCAGTTAAAGACAATTGTTTCTCTTGTACAATAGACTCAAATTTAAAAATAGTTTCATATTCAGCAAATGTGACTATACTATCTAAATTTGTTTTTATAAGATCTTGATTTTTCATTTCAGATTTATTTTTAAAAAAACTATTATAGTCAAACATATCATTATTTAAAATCGAACCAGAATCAGCTTTAGAGAATCTAAACTGAACTTTATCAGAATCAAATATGGTATCAAGATTAATATTTGAATTATAAGTTTCAAAAGAGGCTTCATTTAAGAAAAGAGTAATATTAGATTTATACATACTGCTTTATTTTGTTTAAGATATTTTGATGTTGATTTTTCTCATCATCACTTAAAGATAATACCACATTTGAGTCATTAATGCAAGAGTCATTATTTTGATGGTACAATTTATCATCACTATTTTCTAACTCGGATTGATTTGATAAGTGAAATAATCTCAAGTAAACTTTAGTCAATAATTGAGTATCAATAAGGGCTCCATGATAATTTCGATCTTTCAAGCTAAATGAAAATCTATCACATAAAGCATCCAAAGAATTTTTTTTCTTCGGAAACAATTGTTTAGCAATATCAAGAGTATCGATCATTTTTGATTCTGAAATAAAGTAAGAAGAGCATTTAGAGAACTCCATATTTAAAAATTTTAAATCAAATCTTGCATTATGAGCTACAATATAATACTCATCAGGCCCGAGAAATTCAATTAATTCTTTGCATATTTGAGCGAAAACCTTTTGCTTAGATAAAAATTCATCTGAAAGACCGGTGATACTTTTTGCAATTTTTGTCTGCAACCTTTCAGGATTAATATATTTGTGAAAAACTCTGCCAGTAGGAGATTTATCAATCAATTCGCAAATAGCTATTTCGGTTATACGATCTTCTTGCACTCTCAATCCAGTGGTTTCAGTATCTAAGACATATTCTATGTGGGCCATTAATTTAAAAATTAATTACCATTATAATAACAAATAAAACAGCTCTTTTCAATAGTATTATAAAGTTTCAAGAGATTTTTTCTTTGAAGCAAATAGCTCATCTATCAATTTCGTAGTATTATTCTTATATTCTTCAATATCTTTTAAAACTCTTTTATTTGCATCTTCTCCAAGAGTATTTTTAATAATAGTTTCAGATTTTTCACGAAAAACACGACGTGATTCTTTTAAAACATCTTTTTTTTTATTCACTAATTCTAGTAATTTTTTGATAACAACTTTTCTGAAATCTTGTGTAACCATAGGCAAAGTGACGATAATTAATTCTTTTTCTTTTTTTACTAAAACATTTAGATTTGCATCATTAATTGCAGTAATAATTTTTGATGTAATACTGTGGTCCCATACCTGAATAGTCAAATTTCTATTATCTCTGACATTAATTGTACCAAGAGAGTTAATCTTCATTTTTCCAGATCCATATGGATCTACTAATATCATGTCTAAAAACTCTGGAGTGGCCTGACCGATATTAATACGTTGAATTTCTTTTTTTAAACCGAGAAAGATATCATTAAATTTATCTTTGCATTCTTTTAATAATTCATTTTGTGAAATCATGATAATAATTATAAATTTTATTTATGGTATCAAATAATAAAATTCATTTCAAGTAGAAATACAAAAAAGTATTAATAAATTTTGCACGCCATGTAGGACTCGAACCTACAACCTACAGATTAGAAGTCTATTGCTCTATCCATTGAGCTAATGGCGCATGCGATACATTATGACACAAAATAATTGATATTTCAATAGCAATACTTAGTATAATCTCAGAAAAAATATATAACTGTATGTATACAGTAAAAGTTTTTTTTATTTAAACTTGTAAAAACAAAAAAAAGACTTATATAATTTTATGAAAAACAAAAACAAACCATGTCATCAAAATGTATTGGAATTGACCTTGGAACCACTAACTCTTGTGTAGCAATATTAGATGGAAAAGATGTCAAAGTAATCGAAAACTTTGAAGGAAATAGAACCACTCCTTCTGTAGTAAGTTACGCTAAAGATGGTTCAACAATAGTTGGAAGCACAGCTCAAAGACAAGCAGTGATGAATCCAAAGAACACTATACATGCTTCAAAAAGAATTATAGGGAAAAAATATAATGACAAAGAAGTAAAAGAAATGCAAGATCATGTTGCATATAAAATTGTAAAAGCAAAAAACAACGACGCCTGGGTATCTTTTAATGGAAAAGACACATCTCCAATTGAGATTGCATCACATATATTAAAAAAAATGGTAGATTCAGCGGAAAGATATTTGCATTACAAACCGACAAAAGCAGTGGTCACAGTTCCTGCTTATTTTAATGATTCACAAAGACAAGCAACAAAAGATGCTGGAAAACTAATTGGATTAGATATTCAAAGAATCATCAATGAACCAACCGCCGCGGCTTTAGCCTACGGTCTTGACAAAGAAGGCGAAAGTAAAAAAACTATTGCAGTTTATGACTTTGGAGGAGGAACATTTGATATATCTATTATACAAATAGAAGAAGGAATTGTTGAAGTTAAAGCAACAAATGGAAACAACTTCTTAGGAGGAGAAGATATAGACAATATACTAACTAAATTTATTTGTAAAGAATTTAAATCTGAAGAAGGAGTCGATTTAACAAAAGATATTGCCGCAATGCAAAGAGTTAGAGAATCTGCGGAAAAAGCAAAAAAAGAACTATCTTCATCTCAACAAACAGATATAAACTTGCCATATATTTGCGTTGATTCTAGTGGAGCACCAAAGCATTTAAATATATCTATAACAAGAGCTAAATTAGAATCTTTAATTGGAGATATTGTAAAACAAACTATCACTCCTTGTGAGCGCGCTTTAAAAGACTCAAAAATATCAAAATCAGATATTACTGATATTATTTTAGTTGGAGGATCCACAAGAATACCTCTTGTAGTTCAATCTGTTACAGAATTTTTTGGCAAAAAGCCTAAGAACAGCGTCAACCCAGATGAAGCAGTAGCTATTGGAGCGGCGATTCAGGGAGCAGTTTTAAGTGGAGATAAAAAAGATATTTTGTTGCTTGATGTAACCCCTCTATCACTTGGTATTGAAACTGTAGGAGAAGTGATGACAAAGATTATTGAACGAAACACAACTATTCCTACGAAAAAAAGTCAGGTATTCTCAACTGCTGTAGATAACCAACCTGGTGTGGAAATAAAAGTTTATCAAGGAGAGAGACCAATGGCAGCGGACAATAAAATGTTAGGTCAGTTTACTTTGCATGGTATTGAACCAGCACCACGAGGAGTACCTCAAATTGAAGTTACATTTGAGATCGACGTAGATGGTATCACTCATGTATCAGCGATTGATAAAAAATCAGGAAAAGAACATAAAATTACTGTTCAAGGATCAGGAGGTCTAAGTGAAGAAGAAATTAAAAAAATAATTGAAGAAGCAAAAGACAACGAAATCGAAGATCAAAAACGAAAAGCATTAGTTGATGCAAAAAATCAACTTGATGGAGTTATAGGTCAATGTGAAAAAACTATTAGCGAATTAAAAGCAAATAATAACACAGACCCATTAATTGCCGAAGTAGAAGAAAAAATTAAGGAATCAAAAGAAAAAACAGATGTTGAAGATATAAAAGATGCAACAAATAATTTACAACAAGAATATCAAAAATTATATCAATTAAACAGTAGTAAATCAAAAACCTCTACAGAAGAACCCGAAGGAGAGGTAAAAGAACCTGAAGGAGAAGTGAAAGAATAATAACCCTTCTTTCCTTTATTTAATTCTGATTAAAAAGACTAATCTTATATTAGAAAGTTATAATATAATATCATTAACTTTGTAGATTGAATCATCAATTATGTAAAAGAAGTTTTATTAGTTATATAAAATTTTAAAGTTTTTTTCAAAACTCTATAGATTTAATCGAAATTTTATGATATAATAATAAAAATTTATACGAAACTATGTCTAGAAAAAGATCTTTTGCGAACTCTAGAAAATTTACACCAGATACAGAATTTAATAATATTCTTATTACAAGATTTATAAATAAAATGATGTGGAAAGGAAAAAAATCTTTATCAGCTAAACTTTTTTATGAAGCTATAAAGAAGGCATCCAGTAAAGAGAAATCAGAGCCTTTAGATGTATTTCTTAAGGCGATTGAGAATATTACTCCTTCTAAAAAATTAAAGTCTACTCCAATAGGTGGAGCAACTTATCAAATACCTTACAAAGTCGACCCAGACAAAGGCCAACTAATCGCCTGTTCTTGGATTATCAAATCAGCTCGAGCAAATAAAACAGAGAACAACTTTGCCGATAAGTTAGCCTGCGAATTTTCCGATGCATTTAATGAAAGAGGCGCTAGTTTTAAAATCAAAGAAGATACTCATAAGATGGCCAGAGCAAATGAAGCTTTTGCTCATTTGGCTAGAAGATAACCTTTAAACTATTACAGTAGAAATAAAGCTTTTGCTCATTTGGCTCGATGTAAAACAAATGAAGCTTTTGCTCATTTGGCTAGAAGATAACCTTTAAACCATTACAGTAGAAATAAAGCTTTTGCTCATTCTTATATAAGAAAATTAGGCCTCAAAATCAATTTTGGAGTATCTGACGGGAGGTGTAATAGGCGCAATTAAATCATGCAAAAGCTCTCTAAAAGCCGGCTCCGACTTCATAACCATATACCAACGATAGATAAAAGGATAATCTTTAAAGTTAATATAGTTTAAATAATCCAAAGTAGATATATGGCAAGCTAGTGCAATATCTAACATTGATTTTGTTGTATAAAAGAATCCATCATTTCTCTGCAAGACATTATTAAAGAAGACTAAGTAATTTCTTAATCTAGACTCCACTGTTCGTAAAGAATCATAATTGATCACTCTATGATTTGTAAATGTCTTAATTAAAATCGCATGAATGATTTCATAATAAAACTTACCATTAATTAACTCCAAGTCCGATAAAAAGTTTAACTTCTCCTCTTTGCTCGGTAATAAGTAGTGAGTATAATAATCTGTTAAATATTGATATATAGACCAAAACCCTGTTAAAACATTATCGTCACTTATTACAATAGTCGGCGATATTCTTTCAATAGAATGCAAAACAGAAATATCTCTTTCTTTTGAGATATAAGATATATTCAGAGAGTTCATGAGAACTCTAATCTGTCTTGATAGTGAACAAAGTCGAAAATGACTCAATTTAACCATGGTATTTTTCATATTTAACATAATAAGATTGAGATTATTTGTTTTTGTTTAAGAGCTCATTTTCATTTCTTACAACAGAAACAGAAAAACTTGCAGTCAACTCATTTGCTAATAATAACTCATAGTTAAATTTACCTATTTCTTTAATATGATTATCAATTTGAATAGTAGCAAACTCCAAATCTAGATTATATTTTTGATGTAAATCCGCAATTAGTTGATTTTTAGTAATTGAACCAAATAGCTTTCCAGTATCATTTGCCTCTCTAATATAAACTAATTTTAAATCTGTGTTTTGATCTACCCATTTTTGATATTTTGCCACTCTGACTTTTTGATCCTTCACTAATTGAGCCTTTTTATCTTTTATAGACTTAATCACCTCATCTGTCGCTATGCCACATATTTGGTTTGGTAAAAGATAATTTCTAGCATATCCTTGACTGACTTTTATAATTGATCCAATCTGCCCTAAATGTCGCATTGGTTTTAAAACTATCAATTTTTTACTTTTTTTTATCATAACATCAAAGTTCATTAATTATAATCTTAATTCAAAAAATGATATAAATCAATACTTTATTTTAAGAAATATCAAAAAATTATGGTTGCAAAATAATTTAAATGACCATATAATATCAAAGTTAAAAGAAATATTATAGTGAGTAGCATTAAATCAAGATATGAAGAATTATCAAAGACACTTGAAGATATTAACCTATCTGGCAAAGAAATAGAGAAGGTTTCTAAAGAATTAGCAGGTATTGAACCCTTATATCACAATATAATAAAAAAAGAAGCACTTGAGGAAGAAATAGCTTTTTTGTCTTCAGATGAAATACAAGAACTAAATGAAGATAAAGCGCAAATAACAAAAGAAATAATTGAAAAAAAAAATGAATTAAAAAAAATTAATGACGAAATTAAAGTCTTATTATTACCCCAAGACGAAGATGATGATAAAAATGTCATACTAGAGATTCGCTCAGCCGCAGGAGGTGATGAATCTAGCCTATTTGCTGCTGAAATTTTTCATATGTATCAAAAATATACTGCTCTGAAAAAATGGCAATTTGAAATATATAATATATCAGAGAGCAGCATAGGGTCTTATAAAGAAGCTATAGCATCTATCTCAGGTAGAAATGTATTTAAATATTTAAAATTTGAATCCGGAGTACATCGAGTTCAAAGAGTTCCAAAAACAGAATCTCAAGGAAGAATTCATACATCAACCATCACTGTTGCAGTTCTTCCTCAAGTAGAAGATATTAAAATTGATATTCCAGAAAAAGATTTAAGAATCGATACTTTTAGATCGTCTGGCGCTGGGGGGCAACATGTGAACACCACCGATTCCGCTGTAAGAATTACTCACCTACCTACCGGTATTAACGTAGTACAACAACAAAAGTCTCAACTGCAAAATAGAATCAATTGTATGAAAATATTAAAATCAAAACTGTATGATGTTGAAAAACAAAAGAAAAATGATGAAATAACATCAAACAGAAAATCGCAAATAGGAACAGGAGATCGATCAGAGAAAATTCGTACATATAATTTTCCTCAATCAAGAATTACTGATCACCGTATTAACTTTAATTACTACAAATTAAACGAAGCTATAAATGAAGGAAGAATTCATGAAATTATCGATCAATTAATGATTGAAGAGAAAAAACAAAAGCTTATAAATATAGAGAACAAAATCTCTAACTAGTAAGATCTTATATGCAAAAAAAGCAATCAAAGCTATTTGTTATTTAAGCTTTCTTACTAAATAAAATATCAATCTTCTCAATCTTTCCCGCCACCTGATAATCAAGCGATAAATTCCATTTTGAGATCATTAAATTTGCAAAATCTGGCATATATGGCTCTAAAAAAATAATAATATATCTTAAACTATTAATCAATTCCGCAATAACTCTTGCCGCGGCGTCTCTATCTTCTTGAATCAGCTTCCAGGGCTCTTTTTCGTTTATGTATTCATTGCATTTATCAATTAAACTTAAAATCAATAATAGATTTTCAAACAACTGAAAATTTTCAACATAGGCCTTGATTTTCATTCCTTGAAAGCGAGTGTAATTTAAAATTTCAGAATCATGCTCATCAATCACTACAACTTCTCCATCGTAATGCTTATGAACAAAAACATTGATCCTTTGAATCAAATTTCCTAATTTATTATTTAATTCACTATTAATTCTTAAATTAATTTGATCATAAGAAAAATTACCATCACCTGAAAATGAAATCTCTCTCATTAAAAAATATCGAACTTCATCGATAGTGTACTTACTTTTTAGATCCTCTAAGTTCACTACATTTCCTACAGATTTAGACATCTTCTCTCCATTTGATAACCACCAACCATGAACCAATAAATGTTTCGGTAACTCCATATCCAAAGACATTAACATTGCAATCCAATATATCGCATGAAATCTACTAATATCTTTACCTATAATATGCACATATGGAGGCCAAAATTTTTTATATTTCTCAGAGCCATAATCTAATACAGAAATATAATTTACTAAAGCATCAATCCACACATACATCACATGATTTTCATCTTTAGGTAATTTAATACCCCAGGAAAAATTACTTCTTGAAATACAAAGGTCTTTTAAATCTTGAGTTAAAAATTGCTTAATTTCATTTGCACGAATTTTTGGCACAATAAACTCTTCATTTTCATCAAAAAACTTTTTTAATTTATCTTTCATCTCTGATAACTTATAATAGTAGCACTCTTCTTCTAACCACTCTACTTTGACCTTTGTTCCCTTAACATATCCATCCTCAATAGCTGATTCATCATAGTAAGCCTCTTCTTGTACAGAATACCAACCACTATATTTGCCTTTATATATCATGCCTTTATCTTCGAGAACTCTCCATACATATTGAGCGGCTCTCTTATGCCTATCTTCTGTAGTGCGAATAAACTCATCATAATCAATGTTAAAATCTTTCATCATATTTTTAAAGCCTTGCGCTTTTAAATCCACAAATGCATCAATACTTAATTTGGAACTTTGCGCAGCCCTTTCTACTTTAAAACCATGTTCGTCAGTTCCAGTTGAAAAGAAAACATCATTATTAAATAATTTAAAATAGCGAGCCAGCACATCGCCAATAACTGAGCTATATAAATGGCCTAAATGAGGATTTCCATTTACATAAAATATAGGTGTTGTAATATAATATTGCATAACAAAAAAAACATTTATTATCAATATAACATATATCTAGTCGTTTATCTAGTCATTTACCTCAGTTATAAAAATTTGTCTATGATTATTTGATATAAGTTTATTTAACCACTCTTTTAATTTTTGAGTTCTATTTAAATCTAAATGAGTAAAAGGCTCATCTAGTAATAAAATACTTTCTTTGAAATATTCCGCTTGCGAAATAAATAAACTAATAATTGCACTTTGCTTCTCTCCCATAGAGCATTGTTTTATTGGAATATAATTATCATTCTTAAATAATAAAATATCGCAATCAAATTTTGTATCAGAGATGATATTAATATTATTTCGTGAGTTTTTATATATATCAATATACTTTTGAATAATCTCCTCTTTTTTATTAATATCAAAAGGAATTTTTTCTATAAATTTTATTTTGACAGAAAAAATGGTATCTTTTTGTATAATATTAATCTTTGCTATGGTTTGATATCTAAAACTCATTATCTCATATAATAGATGTGCAAGATTTTTCTCAATAGGAGTTAGAATAATATTATTAAAATTTAGTTTTTCTAAAAGCTCATTTCTTTTTTTTTGATAATGTATAAACTTTTTATATAGGTCTTTAAATTCTAAAAAAAATATTTTTGCAAAATCATCAATTAATGCTTTACGAATTAAGCCTTGAGCAGATATTAAAAATTTATATTCCGGTTTATAGAAAATAATAGGACAAAAATATATTTTAGGCGTTTTCTTTTTATTTAAAGTACGAATCACTTTGTTGTCTTTAAATTGAATCTGATAATCGTCATTTTTGATAAAATAAGAAATCATCCAAAAATCTTCAATATCTTTTTTATTGACAACATTAATTGAAATATTATTAATATCATTTTGCACTTGAATATTAGAAGAGATCTCATAAGAGTCAATAGAAATATTTTCGTTAAAAGATTTAGGAGAAGAAAATAAGGTATATATAGCATTTAATATATTTGTCTTTCCCGATCCATTTGGCCCTTTAATATAATTAATAAATTGCAAATTATTTAATTTTAAAAAGGAGATATTACGAAAGTTAATAATAAATATAGATTGCAACATGATACAAGATTATATCCAGAAATATGATAAAAAGCAAATTAATCTATAGTTGAAAAAAAACAATATAAAAAAACTTAACATTAGAATATATAATTTAAAGTTGTAAAAAGCCAATGTTGCTTTTATTTATTATACAAGAATAAATATTATATCATGTTAAATAAAAATGAATTAGAAGCCATTGTAGCAAAAGTAAATGATGATCCTAAGTTGATCAACAATAATTCACAAGAGAAAGAAAGAAAAGAAGCATATTTAAAAATTTTTCAAGACTTATTTAAGGCATATAATATAGAATCATATGAGCTAAATCTAGATAACTCAAAAAATATCATAAATCAAAATAACTTAACAAATATCATACAAAATCCTGATGCCAGAACGCTATTAAATCACTGTTATAATTATTTAATAGGATCAATGAAAGAGGAAACGTATAAACAAAACATAATCGAATGTTTACAAACAAAGAAAAATGAAATAATGAGTAATATAATAAGGAAACATCTGAAAGAGATAGATTCTATTTTACAAGAAGAAAATAATATCAAACTAATAGAAAAAAGTATAATAGACATAATACCTATTGAAAATATAACATCTAAGAATGGCAGCAGCATAGAAAAAAGTGTTAATAATAAAGAGGATAGTGAAAAAGAGTTACAAAGCGTAATAATATAAAATATTAAAATGCATTTTTACATATAGAATATATTTGCTTAACTCCATAACCCGAAGATTGGACATCATCGCAATCCATCATACTGACTCCAGCAATATCTATATGATAATAACTAATACCTGTAGCAAAATGCATGAGAAACTCAGCGGCAATACTAGAACCAGCCAAACAATTTTTTGTTTGTATATTTGGTAGATCAGCAACTATAGAATGTAATTTATTTTTAAAATATTCGCCCACAGGCAATCTCCATAATTTCTCTAATGATTCTAATGCGGAATTACTAATTATGTGTAAATATTTTTCATCATAACAAAACATTCCAGCGGCATATGATGATAAAGCCACTTGAACAGCTCCAGTCAAAGTGGCATATGTCATCATAAACTTAATATTATAATTGGCAATTGAGTAACTCATTAAATCAGCGAGAACTAATCTTCCTTCTGCATCAGTATTTAAAACTTCAACACTTGTGCCATTCATACCTCGTATAATATCTCCGGGCCTTTGAGCTTTTGAGCCTATAGAATTTTCAACCAATCCAACAATAGCAATTAAATTCACTTTAAGTTTATTTTTTGCCACCGCTAAAGCTCCAGAAATCACTGCAGCGGATCCTCCCATATCCTGCTTCATATGATGCATATTTTTTGCAGGCTTTAAACTAATTCCTCCGGTATCAAAAGTGACACCTTTACCAATAATGACAACGTTTTCGTCTGTATCAAGATTATTCTTATATTCTATTATAACGGAATAAGGCTGAAAAGATGATCCCGCGGCGACACCTAATAGTAAATTCATATTAAGCTTTTTCATTTCTTTTTGATCTAAAACTTTAATATTAACATTTTCTATATCTTTAAATTTATCTTTTATAATCTCAACATAACTTTCAGGATATAGAACATTTGCAGGCTCAAGGCATAGATCTCTGCATAAGGAAACCGATTTCATTAAATTTATAAATTTTGTATCCACTTCAATATCAATAAAAAATTCATTTATATTTTTGCAATCTTTTTTGTATTTTAAAAATGAATATGAATAATACCATATACTCTCCAGAATTAAATTAATATTTTGAATATTTTCATCTATAATAATCTTCCAAGAAAAATTAGCAGTATATTTCATGATATCTTTGCCTAACAAAATTAATTTTTCAGCAGACTCTTGTATATCGCATAAGATAATTCTATATAATGTGTCTTTTTCTACAAATTTTATAAACTGAACATTTTGTTTTAAATCAACTAATTTAAAAATATTGGCTTTAATATTTAAGTCTCCTAAAATCTCTTTTTTATCATGAAATAAGATAAGGTTTGTTAAATCTGATTTTTTAAAGTATAACACAGACAATAATCTTTTTCGTTATTCTAAAAGCAGTTTGCCTTTAAGTCAATAGAATTTTATAAAATACCCTTATTATTTCTGCTAGAACTATCATTTCTTTCAGAATGATTATTTCTTTCAGAATGATTATTTCTTTCAGAATGCTCAAAGAACATAGTTAAAGGTACTATAAATAATAAACTTAAATAGAAAGTGTCATCAGGAACTTCATAAAAAAACAAAAAACCCATTAACCCCGTAAATATAAATTCAAAAAATCTATAATAAGCCAAGACGCTAATATCGACATAGGAAAAAGCCTTCAAAAGAGCAAAAAATAGAAAATTAGCATTCAATCCCAATATCATAGATATTAAGATACCCTTTGTATTAGAGAATTCAAAGCCAAAAGAAAACATAGCTGGTAAACACATAATAGTAACTAATAAAGATGAATAAAACAACATATTGTACATACTTTCAGTATTAATAATATACTTATTAATAATATCAGTAATAGCAAAAAGCGTAGCCGCTATTATAAGTAAAATATAAGAAATGGAAGCAGGAGAAGCCCAAAACCCCATTACTATTCTAGGTGAAGAGAAAAAAGGAACCAAAAAAGCCATTACTATTGTAGCTGCAATAATCGAGACCCACCTTTCCCAAAAGATTTTTTCTTGTAAGAAGAAATATCCAAAAATCAATGAAATCAAAGGTATAAAATAAGCAATAAGAGTAAAATGAAGCAAAGGAATTGAATTGTCATTTAAAAAATAAATCCAAATAGCCTGACCAAGAAATAGACATAATGATCTAATAATATGTAAAATAAAATTTATTTTTGTAGTAGCAATACTTTTATTTTTAAAAAGAATGTAAAAGAATATAAAGAAAGTAGCAAAAAAATATCTAAAAAACAATATAGAAATTCCGTGCATTTCAGCTACAAGAAATCTTTGTATAGCGTCATTCATAGAACTAATAAACAACATACACAAAAAATACAAAACACCTTTGAAATATCGCTGCATATTAAAAGAACTAAATTTATTATAATATAATAACACAAATCCTGCCAAAAAACAATAGCTTATAAAACTATAAATAATTCCTCTATATCAATTTATTTTTTTTTTTTATATGATACAATAAGATAACAAACAAATACCAATGAGATTAAAAATTCTTTTAACACTGTTTTCAATATTTTCTACAGAAGCGACAAAAAAATCATGTGTTATTCTGCTTTTAGATAAAATTGATTCAGATAATATAAGTAAAATACAAAATATATTAACGGATGCAAATACTGAAAGTCAAATTTTACATTTATATGATAAAATTGCATTGCAATCAGAAAAAAACGTTATACAAGAATTAGAGTTACAAACCTTTTCTAAAAGATTCTTTGAAAATAATAAAATTCCTAATAACGTAAAATTATTACTTGAGCTATTTCAAAAATCTGATTTTCAAATATTTATCACTAATAGCAGATCATACCTAATTAATTCAACTTTAATTCAAATCTTTGAATGGTTTGAAGGAGCTTACGACAAAAATGTTCTTGCAAACAAAAATAATATTATTATAACTTTTTCTCAAAGTCATAAATTAACTGATGCCAACTCTTTTAAAGCAATAACATTAAATTTAATTTTAAATAAAATGCAATCTACTAATATAAAAGGATATCTACCTATTCAAAACGCTAACAATTTACCAAATGAGAAATTTAAAATCTTACCACAAGATGAGAATAAGATAAAAGAATATATAAAATATGTGATTGCTCTGAGTTAGATTAATTTGGCAAACGCTCTTGACAAGATTATGAGTTATTAATATAATCGTAATGAAACAAAAAAAATAATGGAAAAAATAGTAGAAAAAATAATAAATTTCATAACAAAACATATAATCAAAATACTCTTTCTAATATTAATAATATCAGCATTTACTCAATCTATTACAATTGTAAATCCAGGTCACGAAGCATTGATCACAAGATTTAAAAAATATGCAAGAGTTTTAAAACCTGGAATGCACTTTGTAATGCCTCTGATCGAACAATGCCATATAGTAAATAAAGATATAACTAAAACAACAACTTTAGGCTTTAAAGAAAAAAATAGTTCAAGTTCAATTACAACAATGATTACTCATGACGAAAACATACTTACTACAGAAGTTGTTGTGTTATGGAAAATAAAAAACACAAAAGACTTTTTATTTAATGTTGCAAATGTACATCAAACAGTTAAAGATATAGGAGAATCAGTGCTAAGAGATGTGGTGTCATCATCAAAATTAGTTGAGGTCATATCGAACAAAAAAAATGAAATTGAAATGAAAATTGCAATTGATCTAGATGTAATAATGAGAAACTACCAAGCAGGAATTGAAATAATTCAAGTACAATTATTAAAAGCCTCTACTCCAACTAAAGAAACTGAAAATGCTTATAGAGAAGTTCAAGCAGCTAAAGCCTTTAAAGAACAATTAATTAACAGCGGAAAAGAATATGCAAATAAAAAAGTTAACTTAGGGGAAAGTGAAAAAGCAACAATGATACTAAATGCCAGATCTTTTGCGCAACAACAAAAAGCTGAAATTGAAAAGTTTAGTAAAGAGTTTAATGTGTTATTAAATAACTATTCTAAATTAGATAGTATTGAAAAAAAAGATGCATTTTTAAATATGTTAATAAAAAATGGAGCGGAAGAAATTTTAAAAAATAAAACAATAAATATTGTTCCAGAATCAACTATAAATCACAAAAAGGTATAATATGTTAAACTTACTTAGAATAATAAAATATGTTTTCTTATTGACACCACTTTTAATGATGTCAATGTTTTATAATTTGTATGACTTTGAAGAAGCAATAATAATTCGCCTTGGATCAATTACTAAAATAGAAAAAACTGCAGGACTGCACTTTAAATTACCTTTAATAGAAAATATAATAATCGTAAATAAAAAACTTTTAAATACTAATTTAATCGAAAAAGAAATGATATGCGCTGATCAAAAAAAATGCTTGATATCTGCAATAATAAAATATAAAATCGTTGATGCTAAGAAATTTTATGAAACTTTATTAAATTATGATAACGCAAATCAAAAAGTAAAGAACGCAGGTGAATCAGCCGTAAGAAATAAAATAGGAAAAATTATATTAAATGACCTACTCTCAGAAAAAAGAATTAAAATAATGCAAGATATACAAGAACAAATAGGAACAACAATTAATCAATTTGGCTTGGAGATTTATGATTTTCGTATCAATAAAACAG
Organism: Rickettsiaceae bacterium; assembly: GCA_965658815.1. Taxonomy (GTDB): domain Bacteria; phylum Pseudomonadota; class Alphaproteobacteria; order Rickettsiales; family Rickettsiaceae; genus CBFHTC01. Next base: position 15,168 of record CBFHTC010000003.1, on the reverse strand, counting down.
ACTTACCCAATGAAAATCGTGAGGCCGTATTTAATCGTATGATCAGTGAAAGAAAACAAGAAGTTGCACAAATAAAATCAGAAGGAGAAAAATTAAAACAAATCATTATGTCTGAAGCTGATTTAAAATATCAAACATTATTAACAGAAGGATTAATAGAAGTTGCACAAATAAAATCTCAGGCGATTGAAAATGTCATGAGTAAAAAACAAGAATTAATTAAATCGTCCGACAATGCAATCATTGAAAAATACACAAATATTAAATCTTTAGAATCAATATTATCAAATGCAAAATCAGTTACCATATCCACAAAAGCCCCATTATTTAAGGATCTTTTCAATTAATAATTTTTTTATACAAATATTAAAAGACATATTTTCATATGAATTCTATTATAAAAATATTATCGATGACGCGATTCCAAATAATTATAGTAAATACAAATCACTCTTACGACATAAGAATAATCTTGTAAGAGAAATTATAAACTTTAATGCAATCAAAGAGCTAGGTATATCAAAACTTTCTTTAATCATATCTAAAGCTTTGTTTAATGAAAAATTATCTTTGCATGATATTAATTTACAAAAAGCCTTTTTGCTCTCCAATAAACACTTATCTTATATAGCTAAGACAAATAATATTCATATGAAAAACGATAAAGAAAATGCAAATTTAATTAAAATTTTAATTGGCATGATTTTCTTAGATCAATATCTTCAACATCGCACATTAAAAAAATAAGAATCAATAAAACTTAGCATTTTCTTGAAATAAAAAATACTACAATATATATTTTATATATAAATCGAAGTAGTATGTTATACAAACTAATATTTTTAATCACAATTTTATTGATATACGCTATTATAGAACTATATTATTATAACAATCTAGACAATAGCAATAATAATGGAGACGGAATAAATGCCAATAATGAAGCCGGAGGCGGAATAAATGCTAATAATGAAGCCGGAGGCGGAATAAATGCTAATAATGAAGCCGGAGGCAGAATAAATGCTAATAATGAAGCCGGAGGCGGAATAAATGCTAATAATGAAGCCGGAGGCGGAATAAATGCTAATAATGAAGCCGGAGGCGGAATAAATGCTAATAAT
>CBFHTC010000003.1:0-13949 GCA_965658815.1 Rickettsiaceae bacterium | reverse complement strand
TATGCTAATAATGAAGCCGGAGGCGGAATAAATGCTAATAATGAAGCCGGAGGCGGAATAAATGCTAATAATGAAGCCGAAGGCGGAATAAATGCCAATAACACAACAACAGATATCGAATACATATACACACAACGACAAAGAACAGCATTAAAAGAGAGAGAAATAGATCTATCAACCAACAAAGAAGAACTCTCATGGCAGTTCAAAGTAAAAATAAAAAACAGAATAAATAAGAATATGATACCAGAAGATAAACAAAGCTTAAAGGAAATACAGAGCGCATTAAAGTCATTATATATAAAATACGATCATGTCCAAACAATTGCATTAAGGTATGATAATATCAACTTAAACAGTAATTAAAAAAAATATACATTTTATACTTGACTAATAGCTATAAATTAATATAAAATCTAATTAACAAAATCATAAACAATTGCTTTTTAAAAGAACTTTTAAGAAGAGGAAAGTCAGAGCTTAAAAAAGAAAAAAGACCAGGTAATCACTGGCGATAGTGCATAACTATTAGGAAAAGTGTAACAGAGATATATTTCTAAATGATCATATAATTTCATTTAGTAAAGGTGAAAAGGAGGTGTAAGAGACCCCCGACTTTTTGGTAACAAAAAGTGCAATACAAACTCTCTTTTAAGCAAAGCCAAATTTTATTTCTCTTTTAATTTGAAATAATGGTAGGCTGCTAAAGTATATAAGCAATTATATATTTAGATGAATAATTGTAATACAGAACTCTGCTTATTTGATTTTGTTGATCAGCCAATAAGATGAAATCTTATAAACGATAAGATAGAAATGACACTAATTAGCATTCTAAAATTATACAAAGAGCAAAAATTTAAACAATTCTCAAAAGGACTAGTAATTAATGAAATAAATTATGTATAGAGATTAGTAGTTTTATCCAAGATAGGTTCTTTTTTAGTAAAGGAGATACTATCTCTAGATTTTTCTTCAAAAGTTTTATTAATATCTTCATAGGATATATAGTAATAACCAATATTTCTAACTGTTCTAATCAAGGACAGACGGTAGTCACCACCATTTACAAGAAGTTTATCTCTAATTCTTTTAATATGAACATCAACGGTTCTTTCTGATATAGAGCTATTATTAGGCCATACTTTTTGTATAATCTCACTACGATCAATAACTTCATTCTTTCTTTTTATTAACAATTCTAATATTTTAAAATTAATTGCACAGAAGTTAATAGGAATATTGTTCATAAATACTCTAAATGTTTTACTATCAAGTCTTATATCAAACTTTTGCTGTGAGAATGATATATCATTTGCAATAGATTTATTAATATTTTTTGTATTATTCATAGAATAAAAATCTTGATCATAATCATTATTATATTTTTTTGGGTTACTATTAGCATAATCATAATCTAATGACATCAATGAAAATATAGAGTTAATATAATCTTTTGACTCTTGATTAATCTTATTTTCTGAAATAATTTTTACATTATTTAAAGAACTGGTAATAAAATCTTCGTTTTTTTTAATAAATTCTTCACTTACAATTAATAAAACAGGAAAAGAAGCGAACCATTTGTTAGAACTGGTTTGACTTACATCATCGAGTATTTTCTTTAAGAAACTTGCAACTCCAAATGGATTTACGGTAGCATGAGCAACGATAAATCTAGAATCAAAAACAGTCTGATGATTTATTTCGTCGATTGAAGATATATAATTAAACATACTAGAAAATTTATTATCTACAATATTACTAATATTTCTAAACGAGTTAAATTCATAACAAAATACTGTAATACATTTTTTATATGTCGCCATAATAATAGTACTTTTTTTAAAATGATACAACAATATTCAAATAATATCAAGCTATGCCTATTAAATATTATCTTTTTATTTTAGTTAGTTGTATTTTAATCCCTATACCATATAAATTAAAATATTTATAAAAAGAATTTATAATGAAATTACGATATCCAACCTTTTCAACTTTTGTATTATGATAATAAAGCTTAATAATAAGAGGCATTACTCGAGCCTGCAATCCATATTTAATCAACTTTTGCCCATTAGTAATCTTTAGGTCTCTTAAGTTTTCTTGAATCCATTTATTTAACTTAGGAGTTGGAATTCTATAGTGCAATTTCTCAAATAACCGCATAACTTCATTATATAAATCATGTTTAAAATAAGACCTTAGAGAAATAGCGGAAGTAAAAAACACTTTGCATTTATATAAGAAGTTATATTTGTTATGTATCTCATCTGTTTTTAAGTTAATATTAATTAGATCGCATTTATTAATAATTAAAATCACACCTTTGCCTTCTTCATAAGCCATATTAATCAATTTAATATCTTGAGAAGTAATACTTTCAAATGCGTCAACCATAATACAAACAATATGACTTTTTCTTAAAGATGCAAAGCTATTTTTTACAAAAACTTTTTCATCATATTTTTTAATCAATGATTGACGACGAACTCCTGCGGTATCCACCAACACAAATTTATTATCAATTAATACCTTAATACTATCAGTAGTCAAGCCGGCTTCTTTACCGACAATTAAAGTTTCATTTTCAGTAATAGAGTTAATTAAAGTAGATTTACCTACATTTGGTCTTCCTATAATAGATACTAAAGGAAGATTGCTAATATCGTTTGCAAAATCATATAATTCTTTTTCTTTTAATATTTTAGCGAGATCTGAAAATCCTATACGATTAGTAGCGGAGAATAAAACAACTTTTTTTATACCAAAGGACAGAAATTCATAATAATGATCTTGATTTTTTTTTAAATCAATTTTATTAATTAGTAAAATAACGCGATCTAAATAAGGTCTTAAAATTTCTAAAATTTCCAAATTCATCAAATGATAAGCATCAACCACAAATAAAATAAGATGATTATCATTTCCAATGTAGTTGGAGTATTTTTCCTTTATATTCTTGTAAAAATATTTAGATTCATAGCCAGGAGTGTCCACCATATTAAAATTCATACCATAAAATTCCGCGCTAGATTCAACAAAGTTACGAGTTGTGCCAACATGAGACATAACAATTGATTTATTAACCTTGGCAAAGAGATTAAATATAGAAGACTTGCCAACGTTAGGTCTTCCTATTAAAACTAATTTACTATATGACATCTAGTTTGAATTCTCATCATTATTATCTCCGACCTCCTCTGCGGAAAGTTTCTTTTTCTTACCAGATAAGTTCAAAATCAATACATCGCTTTTATCAACAAATACAAAGCCCTCATAAGGATTTAAGTCAGATATTTTTATTTTATCTCCAATGTTTAATTTTGATGCATCATAAGTAAAAACTCTAGGAAGATTTCTTAAATCTCCTTTTAATTTTAAATATCTACGCAAAGTAAATAGATTACCTCCTCTTTTTATTCCAGGAGATAGCTCTTTATTTAAAACAACCAAAGGAACTTTAGCAGTTTGTTCTTTATTTTTTAATATTGGTAAAAAGTCCACATGAATTGGTTGTTCATTTATTGGATTTAATTGAATATCATAAATTAAAACTTCGTGTTTTTTATTATCAATATTTAAAATCATTTTATTAGTTGTAACAGCTCCATCATGAATAAGTTTAAATATAACATCAACAGAAACATTAAAAGAAATTGATTTGTTTTTCTCTGAATATAAAACAGCGGGTATCAATTTTTCAGCCTTATCACTTTTGGCATAACAATGAATTTCTTGCATTTAAAATAGTTTTTCTTAAGTATACAAAAAAATATCATCATTTTCAATACTTTTAATACTTTTAATAAAATAATTTTAGCTACATTTGTTCTTTAAATCCAAAGCTGGGCGAAATTTAGGAGAATTTTTAGAAGGTATCTCTATTTTTGCTTGAGTCTTTGGATTAATACCGCTTCTAGCGACTGTTTTAGTGCAGAGAAATTTTCCAAATCCAGATATTACGATTTCATTTCCTTTTTGCATATGGTCACCTATATATTCAAAAAGAAAATCGATAATTTTTTTTGATTGAGTCTGCGTAATATTTTCATATTGAGCGAGCGCTTTGGTAATTGATTGTTTATTAACTCTTTCCATTTTATTTGTTGATTGTACGGACTTATGATAACATTTTTTCGTTGCTTTTTAAATATATTCTATAAAAATTTTTTAATACTATTTTTTTTTATTGCTTTTTTCTTAAAAAAACATTAAAATTTAAGATATTAAAAGAATATCATGCTACTTTTAGATAAAAAAATATTAATCGACGCTTTACAAATTTCAAATTCAATTATTAATAAAAAATTTTTAGCAGATTTTATATTTATCATTCATATTAAAAATAAAATAATGAATATATTTTCAAAAAATTCAAACGCAAAGCTGCTTTATCAAGTGCCTACAGATTATGATAAAGAAACAATATTCTCTTTAGACTCTACAATGTTATTAGATATAATTAAAAAATTTGATGAAGATATAGTATCACTTGAAATACTTAACTCAAATCAAATTAAAATTTCAAATGATAAATCAGAGTTTAAACTTTTTCTATTAAATTTAAAGCATAATATTGATAACTTTGACCGTGATAATGATATTAACTATATTGAAATTGATTCAAATGAATTATTAGATATATTAAAAAGCACTGAGTTTGCTATGTCTCCCGAAAATTATAGAATTAGCCTACATGGGCTAAATTTAAAGATTGAGGAGGACAAACTTCAGGCAATCGCTCTCGATGGTCACAGAATGGCTTTCTCATCCCTAATACTTAAAGAAAAAGTAAATAAAAATTATGATATTATCATTCCATACAAAAATGTATATGATATTATCAAAATTCTACAAAATAAGAAAAAAGTTTTTATAGCATTTACAGATAAAAATTTATTTATAAAGACAGAAAATATTTTATTTAATTGCTCTTTAATTTTAGGGAAATTTCCAAATCAAACAAAATTACTCAATCAGGAAAAATACGATAATCATCTAATATTTAATACATACCAGATGATCAATTCAATTGACCGGGTCACAACTATTTCTGATAAAAAATCAAAATTAATAAAATTAAATTTAAATCAACAAGAAATGACTATATATGGTATAGAAAATGGATCAGCAAAAGAAAAAATTTATACCAACAAAGCTTTTGATATGGAAATTGGCTTTAATGCAAAATATTTACATGACGCTATAAGTAAAATTGAAAATGAAAATTTTATTATGTACTTCAATACTTCTCAGTCCGCAATTTTAATTTCTTCTCAAAACAATAATTCTCTTTTTGTTATTATGCCTATTAGTTTAAATTAATTCTATCTAAATATCATCTTTTTGTTAGTTATCTCCAATTACTTTAGTTATATCAGATGCCTCTTCTACTTCATCATCATCTTTTTTTTCAACAACTGTTGCGGACTTAATCAATTCATCTTTTTTTAATCTAATAACTCTAACTCCTTTACTCGTTCTGCGTGTAATATTTACATCACTAACAGAAAAACGAATAATCTGCCCTTTATTGGTCATTAAAATAATATCATGAAGACTAGGGTCCACTAGGAAAACATTTACAACAAAGTCAGATGTATTTCGTAAAGTCATATTAATAATTCCAGACCCTCCTCTATTTGTAATTCTATAATCTGAAGCCAAACTTCTTTGCGCATAACCTTGAGAAGAAATACTAAAGACATATTGAGACTCTTCTTCATTATTAAATGAAAATATGGTGGCATTTGTAACATAGTCTTCTTCTTTTAACTTCAAACCTCTAACTCCGGTAGAAGCTCTACTAACCTGAGAACGAACCGAATCAATATGAAACATAATAGACTTTCCATATTTAGTCGATAAAAGAACTAAACTATCATTTGAAGAAGTTTGTACAGAAATCAATTCCTCATCTGAGTCTGGATTAAATTTAATTGCAATTTTTCCATTTGATTGAATATTGCTAAATATAGATAAACTATTTCGACGAATATTTCCGTGAGATGTTACAAACAAAATTGATACATTCTCATCATTTAGATTTTCTACAGGAATAATATTGGTAATAATTTCATTTTCTCCAAGTGGTAGAATATTTACAATATTTTTTCCTTTTGTGGTTAAACTACCAATAGGTAATTTATAACCTTTTAATTTATAAACCTTTCCAATGTTAGAAAAGAATAACAAATTTGTATGAGTCGATGAAGAAAATAACATACGCACAAAGTCATCATCATGCAATTGAGCGCCAGATCTTCCAGAGCCCCCACGCTTTTGGTTTTTATAAAGATCTAATGACACTCGCTTAATATATCCACTCATGGTAATCATGACAACAATATCTTCATTTAAAATCAAAGACTCATCATCAATTTGCCCGACCTGAGTTAACTGAGTTTTTCTTTTAAAAGCAAACAAATCTTTGACTTCGGTAAACTCCTCTCTCATTACAGAAAATAGTTTTTCTTTATTGGTTAAAATACCAATATATTCTTTAATATCTTCAAACAATAAACTTAATTCATCTTTAATCTTATTTTTTTCAAGCGAAGTTAATTTATTTAATTTCATATCCAATATTGCCCGCGCCTGGTCATCAGTTAGATAAATTAAATTATTTTTGCTATCATTTTTAGGAAGAAAAGGAACATGATCTCGCGCCAAAAAGTCAAGACGATCTATTATAGGCAATATATCATCACAATCCCATAACTCTGTTTTTAATTTTTCCCTAGCCTCTGCAGTATCTTTTGAAGACTTAATCATAGCAATCATAGCATCAATATTTGCAACGGCAACACTTAGACCGATCAATATATGAGCCTTTTCCGCCGCATTACGAATTAGATATGTAGTTCTTCTAAAAATTACGCTTTCTCTAAAAGTAATAAAAGACCTCAATACTTGTTTTATATTCATCAGTTTTGGTATTCCATCATCAATCACTAACATATTCAGTCCAAAACTTACCTGCATTGAAGTATACTGCCATAATTGATTAATAATTACGTCGGCATGAGAGTGTTTTTTTAGATCAATCACAACACGAATTCCGTGCATATTTGATTCATCTCTTAGATCCGATACGCCTTCAATAATCTTTTCATTTACAAGAGAAGCAATTTTTTCAACCAATTTTGCCTTATTCACTCCATAGGGTATTTGAGTAATGATAATTTTTTCTTTATTATTATCTTTTTCAACATCAATTTTCCCTCTCATTTGAATCGGTCCTCTTCCAGTAGAATAAATAGAGCTCATCATGCTTGAATTAATAATTTCACCATAACTTGAAAAATCCGGCCCTTTAATATAAGACATAATATCATCATGAGTCATCTCAAAATTCTGCGTCATTGCAATTAACGCAGACATTACTTCTCCGAGATTATGTGAAGGAATATTTGTAGCCATACCAACAGCAATACCCGAGCTTCCATTTATTAATATATTTGGAAATCGAGCCGGTAATACAGTCGGCTCTTTTTCAGTTCCGTCATAATTTAAGGTAAAATCAATAGTCTCGCTATTAATATCTTTTAATAGAAAATTTGTAATTTGATTTAATCTAACTTCAGTATATCTCATCGCGGCAGCAGAATGACCATCAAGAGAACCAAAATGCCCTTGACCTTCTACTAAAGGCATTAATAATGAAAATGGTTGAACCATTCTAACTAAAGCATCATAAATAGCAGTGTCTCCATGAGGATGATATTTTTGCTGTACATACCCAATTACACTGGCAGACTTTCGCGTTGGTTTATTATAGAAATATCCTAATTGGTGCATAGAATATAAAATTCGCTTTTGTACCGGCTTTAAACCATCTTTTACATTTGGCAAAGCTCTACTTATAATGACACTCATCGAATAAGATAGATAAGATATGCGCAGTTCCTCTTCAATTGATTTTTTTATAGTCATTTTAATTCATATTATTAAATCATTATATTATATAATAATCGAAAATACAATAAATTAAAAACAAATTCACTTGAAATTTATATATAAATAGATTATAATATATTTATTGCAAAGAAAAAAATGACTACAAATAAATTTTTAATTGGAGAGAAAGTAGTCGTACCAGCTCACGGTATTGGTATTATAAAAAAAATTGAAAAACATACTATAATGGGCATTAATTCAGAATATTATATAATATTTTTTGAAGATGATAATTTGTCGATTAATATACCAATCGACGCCATAGAAAAAGAAGGAATTCGTAGAATTCGTGGAAAAAATAAGCTATCAGAGATTTTAGCCACTCTTGAAACAAAACCTTCACTGATGAATGGATTTACTTGGAATCAAAAGTCACAATATTTGCTAAGTAAACTTAATTCTGGTGACCTTACTCAAATAGCTCAAGTTGCAAGAGATTTAGGAAAAAATATATATAAAACATTATCTTACAAAGAAAATATTTTACTTGGAGAAGCGATATCACGATTATCAAAAGAGATATCTATCATCTCAAATATTACTGCAAAGCAAGCAGAAGATATTGTAAAAAAAAATCTATATAATAGCAGCATATAAAAATTTTTTAAAATATCAATTTGTAGATAATCTGATATTTACATTTATAAAAAATCTCATTTAATCGAAGACTAAGGAATATTTATTTAAAGAGAATTTTATTTGTTTAAAGATTTTGAAAGAGACTAAATTGTATTTTGAAATCGATATATTCTTGATGGTAAAACTTATTCTACAGATTCTTGAGATTCTTTTAATTTAGCTTTACTAATTCCTTTATTTTGTTTCTTATCAAAAGATAATTCAAACTCTTTAAAATCTTTTAGTATATGCTTTGGAAAATCAATAGCCTCTTCATTACGAATAATCTTAAATACTCTTTCTGAGACTTTTGCGCCTTTTAATAACCAATACGAAACTCTATCGCACTTTATTTGCCTCTGTTCTTTTCGAATTGGATTTAGATATCCTAAAACCTCAAGATTTCCTTTTGTAACGTGAGTTTTAGTATCGGATACAACTATGTGATAGAATTTTCTATCTTTTCTTCCTAGTGGACGTAATCTTATTCTTAACATTATATTTACCTTATTTTACTTTTGTTGAAATAAATTTGACTCTTTTTCGAAGAACTGGATCATATTTCATAAGTTCTATTTTTTTGTTTTTTGTTCCAGAACTATGTTTTTTGATTTTAAAATACGCACTTTCGCTACTTTTTAGCATAAATAACGTAACCTGTCTCTTTTTTTTTTTCTCTGCCATATTTAAATGATATATGTAAGTAGATTATACAAAAAAACTTTTAAAGTTACAACCATTTTTATCAAATTATTCTAAAAATTTTGCTTTTTTATAGTTTGATTTATTATTTTAAATTTACAATTGTCTTATTTCCATATATAATAATCTATGAAACATATACCTAGAATATACTCTACTATACCTTTAGCTGATATATATAATATTGAAAACGAAAAAGTTCATCACTTAATCAATGTTATGAAAATTAAAATTCAGACTCAAATAAAAATATTTACATTTGAAAAAGAAGCTTTATATGAAGTAATAAAAATTGATAAAAAAAAAATTGTCGCAAAAAAAATATACTTAATATCTCCTTTAGATAATAACTTTCAACCTCCAAATTTAGCTATATCTTCTTGCGCCGCTATATCTCAAATCATTAATATATCCACTCAAATTGGGTGCGCTAAAATTCAAATTATCTTATCGGATTACTCAAACAATGCTTTTGTAAAAAGAATTGAAAAATTACAAAAATCAATTATAGCTGCACTGGAGCAATCTAATCGCATTAAGCCTACAATATTATTGGAACCAATTACTTTAAAAGAATTTATTGAAAATAATGATAATATATGTTGCCTTTTAGCAGAATCATCTAATATGGCAAAACCAGATAATATAAAATGGCTTTTAGTTGGCCCAGAAGGTGGCTTTTCAAAATCAGAAATCATAAATCTAGAAAAAAATACTTATACTTTGAAATTGCCGACATTTATATTAAAATCCGAAGTCGCTGTATCTTTTGGTCTAGGCTTTTTGTTTAATTAAATTGGAAACAATATAGTTTTTTCTTTTATTATGTGATAAAATGACTTCAAAAAAATCATCTATATGAATTCAGAAGAATTTTTAAAAAATCACTATTATGATTTAGCAACACCATCAATTAAACAATATTTAAAAGTAAAATCAGAAAATTTAGATGCTATATTGCTATTTCAAATAGGAGACTTTTTTGAAATGTTTTTTCAAGATGCAATATTAGTTCATAAAATACTTGGATTATATTTAACTCATAAAGGTATGCATAATAATGAAAGAATTCCTATGTGCGGTATTCCAATACACTCATACAAACGATATATCAGTCAATTGGTAAAAAAAAATTATACAGTTGTTCTATGTGAACAGACTCAATCACCAGAAGAGGCTAAAAAAAAATTAGGATATAAAGCTATTGTAGAAAGAAAAGTTACACAAATTATCACGCCAGGAACCATCTTAGATAAAGAAATGTTTGATTCAAATGAAAACAATTTTTTACTATCGATTACTGAAGATAATGGTGTTTTTGGTATATCTTATATCGATATCTCAACCGGAAACTTTCTTACTTTTTCATCTGATAACAATAATTTTATCTCTGATATTGTAAAAATCAATCCTTCTGAGATTTTGACGATTAATAATATTGCATTTAAATTACAAAATATACAAAGTAAAATCATTCAATACCCTAATCATATTATTTCAAACCATAAGGCAAATCTACAATCTTTTATGTCTTTTTTTAATATCAAATCAACCGAATCTTTTAAGTTTTTAGAAGTTGAATTACAATCTATTAGTTTAATACTTCATTATTTAAAAATTATAAAAATCTCATCTCAGAATATATCTTTTCCTAAAAAACTTAATAATTCAAATAAAATTTTTTTAGATCTTGCTACTATTCAAAGCTTAAATCTTAAAACTCATGTTTTTAAATCAATTAATTATACTCAGACGCCATTTGGATATCGGCTACTAAAACAAAACATCATCGCTCCTTTGAAAAACTTAGAGATGATTCAAAAAAGACTCAATTATACAAAATATTTTGTAGATAATAAAAAGATTAGTGAAAAAATTCAATTATTATTATCAAATATGTCTGATATTGAAAGAGAAGTGAGTAACTCAAATAAATCACATCAAAATATTATTGCTATAGCTAAAAATCTTGAAATTATATCGTCTGTTGCAACAATATTGCCTAACTTTAGTTTTATAGAGATAGGTGTTATAAATGAAATTGCAAATAATATTTTAAATAATGCTATTGATACTTCAAATAAAATATTTATATTTAAAGAGGATACTACAACAGAGCTAAAAGAACTAAATCAAAAATATAAACTCTTAGAAATACAATTAGAGAATTTATCCAAAATATATTTTCCTAATACTAATATCAAAATTTCAAAAAATAATTTAATAGGTACTTTTATCGAGATTTCTAAAAAATCCTCTGTAAATCTTCACTCTGAATTGATACTAAAAAACTCTACTTTATCAGTAAACAGATATACTTCAACAAGAATAATAAATATTGAAAGTCAAATTAATGATATTTTATTCAAAATTCAAAAAGAAGAAGAAAAGGTTTTAAATGAATTATACAAAACAATACTAAATCATATTGATATTATAAAGAAAAATATTCAGATTACTGCCTATGTTGATATGTTTAATTCTTTTGCATTTGCAGCATCTAAATTATCTTTATCTTATCCTATTATTTCTAATTCATTTGATATTGAAATTCAAAATGGTTTTCATATATTTCTTTCATCAAAATCGACTAAAAATTCATCTTATTTATCCCATCAACATAGAAACTTCGTCATTACTGGGCCAAATATGTCTGGTAAAAGTACATTTCTAAGGCAAAATGCAATTATATTAATATTGGCGCAAATTGGATCATTTGTTCCAGCAGAAAAAGCAAAACTATCTTTGGTAGATAATATATTTAGTCGAATAGGAGCATCTGATGATATCGAGAAAGGTCACTCTACTTTTATGGTTGAAATGATCGAAACTGCAAGTATATTGCAAAATGCTACTAAAAATTCTTTTATAGTTCTTGATGAGGTAGGTCGAGGTACATCAACTGATGAAGGACAAATTATTGCTTATGAGATTTTAAGATATATTCATGATGTAATTCAATGTAAATGTATATTTGCTACTCACTACCATGATATAACAAAAAATGATTTTTTATATTCTAAAAATCTAACTGTAGAGATCTTACAGATAAACAATGAAATTAAGTTTAGCTATAAAATTATTGAAGGATATGTAAAAAATTCTTATGCTATATATACTGCTAAAATAGCTGGCATTCCTCAGATAATTATTGACAATTGCAAAAAGCGATTAGAAGAATAAAAGTTGTATTAGCTTATCAGATTAGATAAACTAACTTAGTATATTAGATAAAATTTTATTTAAGATAAGAAAAAATGCATTTAACAAATAACTAGATTTGGAAGGTTGAATCCGCTTACTCTCCCATAAAAGTACCATCAGCACTACAGGGTTTCACATCTGAGTTCGAAATGGAATCAAGTGTATCACCTGCGAATAAGATCCAAACCTAGCTATTTTTTAATAACTTACAAACGAATTGTGATTTTTTTTATAATACAATCGAGCAATTAGTAGTGGTTAGCTAAACATATTACTATGCTTACACACCCACCCTATCAACGTAGTAGTCTTCTACGGCTCTGATTGGGAAGTCTATTTTTAGAGTAGGTTTCCTACTTCAGATGCTTTCAGTAGTTATCCTTTCCATACTTAGCTACCCAGCAATGCGACTGGCGTCACAACTGGAACACCATTGGTATGTACATCTCAGTCCTTTCGTACTAGAGAGGTATCTCTTCAAACTTCCTACACCCACGGCAGATAGGGACCAAACTGTCTCACGACGTTCTGAACCCAGCTCGCGTACCACTTTAATCGGTGAACAACCGAACCCTTGGGGCCTTCTGCAGTCCCAGGATGTGATGAGCCGACATCGAGGTGCCAAACGATTTCGTCGCTATGAGCGCTTGGAAATCATTAGCCTGTTATCCCCGGAGTACCTTTTATCCATTGAGCGATGGCCCTTCCACACAGAACCACCGGATCACTATAACCGACTTTCGTCTCTGCTTGTCTTGTAGGACTCGCAGTTAGGCTAGCTTATGCTATTGCACTCTGCACTCGATTGCTAAACGAGTTGAGCTAACCTTCGTATGCCTCCGTTACTTTTTAGGAGACGACCGCCCCAGTCAAACTACCATCCATACACTGTCTCAACCCCTGCTTCAAGGAGTTTGGTTAGATATCAAAAAAATTAAGCGTGGTATTTCACTGACGACTCCACCTCAGCTGGCGCCAAGGCTTCAAAGTCTTCCACTTATTCTACACATAATTTTCCTAATACCAATGTAAAGTTGTAGTAAAGGTTCACGGGGTCTTTCCGTCTAACCGCGGGAACTCCGCATCTTCACGGAGAATTCAATTTCGCTGAGTCAATACTGGAGACAGTAGAGCAGTCGTTACGCCATTCATGCAGGTCGGAACTTACCCGACAAGGAATTTCGCTACCTTAAGACCGTCATGGTTACGGCCGCCATTGACTAGGACTTCAATTCGAAGCTTGCACTCCTCCTCTTAATCTTCTAGCATTGGGCAGGCGTCAGGTCCTATACGTCATCTGTTGATTTTGCAGAACCCTGTGTTTTTGGTAAACAGTCGCCACTCTCTATTTTGTGCCACCCTCGCCGAAGCGAGTAGGTCATCCTTCTCCCGAAGTTACGGATGTATTTTGCCGAGTTCCTTCAGTATTGTTATCTCAAGCGCCTTAGTATTTTCTACTC
>CBFHTC010000002.1:66829-111504 GCA_965658815.1 Rickettsiaceae bacterium | reverse complement strand
GTGCAGAACCTGGAGAACGCGAAGAATCAACTGAAGGATGCGAATGATAAAGTAGCTCAAGCAGCAGAGAATCAGAATGAACTGGAGGCGAAACTGAAGGATAAGGATAAAGAACTGGCGACAGTACGGGATAAGGCGACAGCACTGGAGGATCAACTGAAGGATGCGAATGATAAAGTAGCTCAAGCAGCAGAGAATCAGAATGAACTGGATGCGCAGAAGCAAGCACTGGAGGATAAAGTGGAGAACCTGAATAAAGCACTGGAGAATCAGAAAGCACTGCAGAAACTGAATGATGCACTGACGGTGGAGAAGCAAGCACTGGAGGATCAACTGAAGGATGCGAATGAGAAACTGAAGGATCAAGCAGCAGCGAATGAGAAACTGGCGCAAAAACTGAAGGAGGCGAATGCAGAGAATGAGAAAGAACTGACGGTGGAGGAGAAAGAACTGGAGACACTGAAGGCGGCAGTCATCAGCCTATTGATGATATCTACTACATTTAGCAATGAACCTGGATCAAATCATATTACAGAAGACGATAATATCTCTGATATTCCAATAATAGAAAAAACAAACAATATCGACGATATACCGGTATAATAATATTATTTAATTAATAATACTAATATAAAAGACAATAGTGAGATAAATTGAGCGACGACTTCATAGATAAGGACATGATCATTAAGATCTAAGAAATAACCTAAGAATAAAAACAATACTTATAGTTTTAATGAAATAACCTCTCTTTTAAAGTAGAAAAAAAACCTTTTGAACTTTCACTCTCACTTGAAAAAGACTTATGAAGCTTGACTAACATCTCTTTTTGCTCAGCATTGACTTTCGTCGGTAAAACAATTTTGCATTTTAATATCAAATCGGTACGACTATTTTTATCATAGACAGGCATTCCTTTATGACTAAAACGCAGCTTCATATCATTTTGGCAACCTTTTGGTATGTCCACATAAAGTTTTTCATAGTCAATATTTTCAAACTCCAACTTTCCTCCAAGAATAGCTGTAATAAAAGATACATTTAGATGTGATAGTAAATGTTTATCTTTATTTACCTTAAAGTCGCGATCATCTGTCACATTAATTAACACAAGTAAGTTTCCCGAGCGCCCTCCTTTTGGAACATCCTCTCCATATCCTGAATATTGAATCTTCATGCCGCTATAGACACCTGGTTTGATATTTAAAATGAGACTTTTTACTCCGTTTACCACTCCGTTACCTCTGCAATCTTCACAAGGGTTAGCAATACGCTCCCCTGCTCCTTTACAGTATGGACAGGTCTGCTGAATCATAAAAAAACCCTGTCTCTGAGTAATTGTTCCAGTTCCTCTACAAGAACTACAAGATTCAAGCTTTTTAGTCTTACTACCCGTTCCTAGACAAGATTCGCATTTTACAGGGCACTCATATTGAATACGCTTTTTTACTCCCTCAAACGCCTCAGTTATACTAATATCAATATTATACGACAAGTCTTTTCCATTAGATGATTTAGAACTTCTTCCTGACTGCCTCTTGCCTCCGTTCATAAAACTCATGATATCTTCAAAAAAATCTGAACCAGAAGAGGAAAACCCTCCCATATCTCCAAATGGATTTCCTCCTTTGCCAAAAGGACTACCTCCTCCAAATGGATCAGAGCCTCCAAATGGATTTTGTCCTCCCATATCATAACTTCTTCTTTTATCAGCATCTTTTAAAACATCGTAAGCCTCATTAATAGCCTGAAACTTGACTTGTGCAGCGCTCTTCTCTTTTTCATCTGTAAATTTGTCAGGATGATTTTTGAGCACTAACTTTTTGTAAGATTTATTAATTTCTTCTTGAGAAGCACTTTTTGATACTCCTAAAATATCATAATAATCTTTTGTCTTTTTTATCATAGTTTGATTAATATATAATTTTATATAGTATTAATAACAAGAAATTCAATCGTAATATAAAAAATTTTTCATTTTTTATTAAAATATCAAAAATTAATATATGAAAATATTAAAAAAAGCATTTGATTTCTTATAAAAAATAGAATAAAATAATCCAAATATAAAAGATATGATAGAATATATTTTGTGGATACTATTTCCTATAATGTTTTACTTCACCTCTATAAAACCAAAACAAGATCGAGAAAAAAAAGAAAAGTCTTTTAAAGTAAATGATCTTGTTATAACTACTTTTGGATTATTTGGAACAATTAAAACAATAAAAAATGATTTTGTAATTTTAGCAATATCAAAAAATGTGGATATCAAAATTTTATTATCAGCTATATCTGAAAAGAGGAACAAAAGTCATGATTAAAAAAATAGCACTCTATCTGTATATCATTCTGCTAAGCGCCTTTTGCGCTCTCGGATATTTCGGATACATATCTCTAAACTATGGATTTGATTTAAAAGGAGGTACCGAGTTGATGGTATCAGTTAATTCAACTTCTTATATAAAAGAGAAATTATCGAAATTAACTAATCGATTAAAGACAATTTCATCAGACGCTATAATTAAAGATACGACAATTATTTTCTCATCAAATGAAAATGAGGATACGGTAAAGAACTTTTTGAGCAATCTGAATTTATCAATATATCAAAAAAAAGATAACCTCTACCACGCCCATTTAAATAATATTGATGATATAGAAAAGAACTTAATATCTTCTTCAATCGACACAATTAAAAGCCGTATCGATCCTCTAGGAACAAAGGATATATCAATCACTCAAAGCGGTAAAAATAATTTATTAATATCAATTCCTGGAGAAATCAACCTTGATCATATAGAAAAAATCTTAAGTCAAAAAGCATTTCTTGCTTTTCACTTTGTGGTAGACGAAGATGATGAAAATGCAATCAAGGTTTTTTATAAAGATTCTCAAAAGTATGAGTATGTATCTGAATTTCCTTATATCACAGGAAGTAACCTAACTCATGCCTCTCCAATAATAGATTTAAATTCACAAAACATCATCTCTATTCGACTTGACGCCGCTGGAACAAAAACTTTTAGTTTTATGACAAAGGAAAAAGGTAGAAGAATTGCTATAATACTTGATAATGAAATCTTAACCGCACCAAATGTACAAGACAAAATCGTATCAGGTCAAGCCTCTATTACTGGATTTAAATTTATTGAGGAAGCTTCAAATGTCGCTCTACTTTTAAAATCCGGATCTTTAAAAGCGGACTTTAAAATTGTACAAAAATTTAAAGTTGGTCCTACTATTGGAGAAGAAGCTATCAAAAACTCTATACCCACTATTACAAAAAGCATCGCCTCCGTCGGAGCCTTGATGATAGGGTGCTATGGCTTTTACTTTGGTATAATCTCAATTTTTACTATTCTTTCAACTTTAATCTTAATTGTTATATTAATGTATACCTTTTCAATTACATTGACATTGTTTGGAATTGGTGGTATTATCGCCACAATTGGTATGTGTGTGGACTCAAATGTATTAATATTTGAAAACATAATTCATGAAAGAAAACATAATACAATTAATTATATTGAAAAAGGTTTTGCAAATGCCTGGATCACTATATTTGACTCTAATATTACTACAATTATGTCAGCAATAGGATTAATGATCTTTGGCTCCACTATGCTCATTGGATTTGCTATTACATTAATAATTGGTATATTGGCATCAATTATCAGCGCAGTATATATCGCAAAAGAATTAATGGTAAAATAAAATATTGTAAAGCTTTATATGACAATAGCCTAAAATATAAAAAATGGTTGCGGGGGAAGGACTTGAACCTCCGACCTCCAGATTATGAGCCTGGCGAGCTACCAACTGCTCTACCCCACATTCTCTCTTGCATTGTAATACAAAAAAACTCATATAGCAATATAAAAAAGAAATTTTTAATGATTATTTTTTTTTTTTCGTATTTTTTCTCTATTATCAAAATGATAATTAATGTTATAAATATGTTTGATCAAATTATAAGCCTATTTGATCGTTTAAAAATAAAGATCAAATATATTATTAGTATAATATTGAGATATTTAACAATAGGGATTGATTTAATATATCAATACCAAATCAATATCATTCTTACTTTTAGCGTAATGATATTTTCGTTTAATATTTCAAACATAATGAAAGAAAAGATCTTAAATGAAGAATCAAAAACCCTAAATAATATAAATGACAAAAGAAGCCAGATGATATCATCTTCTAAAAAAACCGATATAGTGGAGATTAAAAATCAAAATAACACTAAAGAAGTTTTTTTATTATTAAATAAGATATATCAATATCAGCATAAGACAACATGGATAGATGATTTTAAATTTAATAAGAAATCCGGTATTAATTTTTCAATATATTCGATCGATATCGATGGCTTAGAAGAATATATCGAGCACTTAATCAACAGTCTTGATGAATCATATATTATTAAATCTTATGATATCAAAAAAGAGAGTAATACCTTAATAAATAAAGTGAACATGAAAGATAAAAAGAAGGTTGCATCGATAATAAGATATGCTAAAAAAATTCATAAGAATGAAATGCAAAGTATTAATAGCCCAATGTTTGATAGCATATTATTAAAAAATGTGTATAGAGCAAGAATAATAATCTCAAAAGCAAAACCATGAAAAAAGCATTATATATAGCATTTATCTCTTTATTAAGTTATTATCTAATAGAGTCCATCAGAGAGTATATTGTGTATAATCAAAAATCCATTACAATAAAAAAAGAGATAAAGACAAAAAATGTCGAAATCGAAACTTTTAAAAATATCGAAATTAAAAAATTTAAACCTATAGGAATACATTATAAAAATTATAACACTTATAGTCCTATCAAGCAATTTGAAAATGAAGATATGGTATTTGATCAAAATCGAACAACATTTAAAGATATAAAAAAATTTTATAATAGACACTATAAAGAGATCGTAACCTACTATGAAATTACAACAAACTTCACATCATTTATTAATATAATAAATCACCTTGATAATAAAAATTTATTTCATACGATTGATAAGATAGAGTTTAAAAAAGAGAGAGACAATAAGCTC
Source organism: Rickettsiaceae bacterium (assembly GCA_965658815.1). Classification (GTDB taxonomy): domain Bacteria; phylum Pseudomonadota; class Alphaproteobacteria; order Rickettsiales; family Rickettsiaceae; genus CBFHTC01. The sequence continues at coordinate 106,436 of CBFHTC010000002.1, read as the reverse complement.
AAATGCAAATTAGAATATTCGACAATAATTTATTTCAATATCGTAGAGTCATGAAAAAATATATCATATTATTATCAATAAACTTTTGTTCTATAAATAGCGATCATGATCCAACGATACCTCCTTCGATAAAAAAAATCACAAACCTAGAGTACAAAATCAATTTAAAAGGAATTTTAATCACAGCAGAAGATAAGTTATGCCTAATCAATTCTGATTTTTATAAAGAGGAATCAGAAATAAATGAATTTACGATAAAAAAAATCGAGAAAGATCATATCATCATAAAACACAACTCAGGACAAGAGATAACAATCAATATAGATCAATAATAGAAGGCTATTTATTAATAGAAGACCTATCTATATTTTGCAAAGATTTAATAAAATCATTGATCGCTTGATAATATTTAGGATCATGAGGTTTTTCCAAACCATCTACAGAGTCATAGAGATTTGTACTAGCGCGATTAGAAAGGTCAATAAATCTGTCCTTAGAGATAAAGTTTGATATAGGGACTTTATATTTTTCGGAGTACATAAATAATTTTGCAGCAGACATACGATCCAAGCCAGATTCATACTTTGCAATTTGCTGAGGGGAGCAATTAAAAAATTTAGCGACCTCATCACGACTTTGCCCAAGAGTCAATCGAATTAATTTAAAATTTTTAGCAATAATATCTATAAAAACGCCCTCTTGTTCATTGTATTTTTTTTTTGTCATAAGATTGTTTGATTATTTTTTCTATTATACAAAGTTTTTTTTATGAAATCAATGATTGCAAAAATTAAACTAACCTTTTATAATAAAATAATCAAAAAAAGTTACAATGAGTATTACAATCAATAAAATCATTTATCAAATTCTAAACGATAAGACAAATAATATATTTTTAATTGGGCCTATAGGCGCAGGAAAGACATATATTGCTAAAAAGATAATATCAAATTTAATTGAAATAGAGGAAGATAAGATACAAAGCCCTACATTTAATTTAGTATATGAATATGAGTGGAAGAATAAAGTAATATATCATTATGATTTATATCGAATCAAAAATAAGTACGAAATCAATAGATTAGATATGATGAATAAGATACTAGACGGAGATACGATTACAATCATCGAATGGCCGGAGATAATATACGATGAAATCAAAGATATAAATCATATATTAATAGAAATTAATGAAAAGCATGAAATAAAAATAAAAAATGAAAAATAGCGACTTGATTTTTAAAAAAAATTATATTATTATGTTGGAAAATAATTAAATTTAATAGAATGATAAATTTAAACAACTTTAAATATGCCTCTTCAAAAATAGTAAATATAGAGGGCGGTGATGAAATGGATAAATTATTTGAGAATCTAGATCTAAATTTTAAGAGCAACACTGTAATCGCGGGAAAAATCATAGAGACAAATAAGCATTATACCTTAATAGACATAGGATTTAAGACTCAAGGAAGAATAGACACAAATGAGTTTAAGACTCTTGGAGAGACTCCTGAGATAGGCGAGATCGTTGAAGTATATATAGTCAAACTAGAGAACAGACAAGGAGAGATTGTATTAAGTAGAATTAACGCGAAAAAAGAGATTGCATGGCAGAAGATTTTAGATAAGCATAAAAATAACCAAACAGTAAAAGGAGTAATTGAAAAACCTCAAACAAAAGAAAAAGGACAGATTCGAGGATATACAGTTAGACTAGAAGATGGAATTCATGCATTTTTACCTGAGAGTCATGCTGATCTCACAGTTATCGAGAGTGTTAAAGAAATATTAAATACAGATGCGGAAGTCACAAACACAATTGAATTTAAGATTTTAAAACTTATTAAAAATTACAAAAACGTTTTAGTTTCAAGAAAAATGATACTGCAAAATACAGACTCAGTAGAGAGAACAGAGTTTTTAGAAAAACTAAAAGAAGAAGGATTGGTAATAACAGGAATCATAAAAAACATCACGGAATATGGAGTTTTCGTTGATCTAAAATATATCGATGGGTTACTATATATGAGCGATATTTCATGGAAAAAGATTCATCATCCAAACGAAGTAATAAAAGAAAATCAAAGAGGAAAGCCAATTACAGTAAAAGTAATTAAGTTTGACGAAGAAAAGCAAAAAGTACACTTAAGTCTAAAAGAACTTACAGAAAACCCTTGGGACTCTATGTCTAAAAAAATTCAAATCGGAGAAAAAATGACTTTAAAAGTCGTGAATATCAAGAACAAAGATAGTCAAATATTATTTAACATCAACGAATATATTCAAGGCGTAATGCCAAAAGAAGAGATTAGTTGGAATTACAATGAACAAAACTCTAGAGCATCTTTTAACATCGGTCAAGAAGTAAATGTAGTTGTATATAATATTGATGATGAAAACCAAAAAATAATGCTCAGCCAAAGAAAGCTAAAAGATAATCCATGGATAGATTTCATAAAAAACCACCAAGAAAACTCTAAGATCACAGCGAAGGTTCATAAGATCACAAATTCTGATATTATTTTAACTTTAAATGAAAAAGAACAACTATTTGGTTATCTGCCATTAAAAAATCTATCATGGAAAGGAAATGGAAAGAATCTAGCATCAGAATATTTCATAGGACAATCAATTGAAGCCATGATTCAAAGCGCAAATGCTGAAGATGGAAAAGTCATTTTAAGTATCAAGCACCTATCCGAAGATCCATATCTAAATTTATTTAATCAATACCAACCCAACTCAGAAATTCAATTTACTATTACAAGAATCACATCTCAACATATTTACGGAAAAGAAATCAAATCAGATATTATTATTCTAATACCTAGATCCGAACAGTTTTGGCAAATCAATGAATTTAAATCAGGAGAGAAAATAAAAGGAATAGTACTAGAAACAAGAAGAGATGAACATATGATAATAGCATCAATCAAAGCCTATCAAGACAAAATCAAATCCTCTCTTCAAAAGAACAAATCCAATATATCAACTATTGAGCAAGAGTAAGAAATGATTTTTTCAATCTTTAATAAAATCACAAATAAAATATCTTCTACAACATCATATCTATATAAAACTATATTAAATAAACATGATTTAACAGAAGAAGAAATAGTAAAATTTGAAGAGCTTCTACTACTCTGTGATTTTAATCACGCAATAATTGAAGACATTATCAATAAAATAAATCAAAACAATAAAAATAATACAATAATAGAGATAATTGAAAAATATTTAAATGACCACTTAACGATATGCGAAAAAGAGTTTTCATTTCAAAACAAAGCATCAATTATAATCTGCGGAACAAACGGAAGCGGAAAAACAACTTTTATACCAAAATTAACAAATTTATTTAAAGACAAAAAATTTATATTAGCACCCTGCGATACATTTCGAGCGGCAGCGCAAGACCAACTAGAAAGATGGAAGGACAAAAACACAAAGTTTCCAGAAAATATAATCAACATAAAAAAACCTACAGCAATTGCATATACAGCAATCGAAGAGACAAATAATTCAAATTACGACGGAACAATAATTGATACAGCGGGAAGACTATCAAATAACAAGAACCTAATGTTAGAGCTTCAAAAGATCTACGAAATCACAAAAAAGAAGTCGGTAGAAACAAAGGTAATATTAGTACTTGACGGATCAGCGGGACAGAACAACATCAGTCAAATAGAAGAATATTCAAAATATGTAAAGATTGACGGTATTGTCATCACAAAGTTTGACATGAGCTCAAAAGCCGGAAGTACAATATTTCATGCATTAAAAAAAGAGCTTTCAATATTTTATTTATCTCATGGCGAACAAAAAGAAGACCTATCAAAATTTAATGCAGCGAAATACTCAGAAACCATTATAGAAGCTTTAAAAAGATGATGTTAGAAGAAATATACAAAAATGAAATATACAAACATCCAAAAAGAGAATACAAAAAAGCGGAGATACAGCAATTTCATAAGATCTTAGAGAACATAATTTTAGAATTAAATGATTCATATTACAATCATGCAAAATCCTTGATAGAAGATCGAGAGTACGACGATTTACTAAAGCTATATGAAGATTTATGCAAAAGATACAAGATAGCAAATAAAATCACAGTTGGTGCTAGTAATAGTAGAACAAAGACGAAGCATTTAACTTCTATGCTTTCATTATCAAATTCTTACAACATAGAAGATATTCAACAATTTTTAAATCGATTTAAAGATATCAAATCTTATCACTGCGAATTAAAGATAGACGGAGTATCATTTAATTTAATTTACGAGAAAGGAGAATTAAAAGAGGCACTTACACGAGGCGACGGAGAATTTGGAGAGAAGATAATGCATAATTTACCAGAGGGAGTGCCAAGAAGTATTGATTTAAATCTAATAACAGGAATAACAGATAACAAGATTGAATTTCGCGGAGAAATATTTTTAAATATCGATGAATTTAAAAAGCTGCAAGAAGCGGGAGAGGAATTCATCAATCCAAGAAATACAATTTCAGGAGCAATTCGCACACTAAAAGGCTCAAGCATCAAATCAAATTATGTAATATATGGAAGTCCAAACTTGTTGACAAAAGGACAAGATAGCAATATAGCAATATTTAAGAAATTAGGTTTTAAAGTCAATGAGCATTCAAAAATATGCAAATCCTTAAATGAGATACAAGACTATTACAATAAGATCAAAGAAATGAGAGAAAGTTTAAACTACGAGATTGACGGCATAGTAATTAAGATAAATAATTTAGAGAAAGCATACAAACTAGAACACAACGCGCGCTATGTAAAGCATTCAATAGCATACAAATTTCCAGCAATTGCAGCAAAGACAAAGATTTTAGATATATATTGTCAAATTGGCCGAACAGGAGTATTAACGCCGGTAGCAAAAGTCAGTCCTGTATACGTCAGCGGAGTAACTATAAAGAAGGTCACATTGCACAATATTGATTTTATATTTAATAACGATATTCAAATAGGAGACTTAATACTACTTGAGAGAGCGGGAGATGTAATACCAAAAGTGAAGAAAGTACTAATTGAGGAGAGAGTAAAGAGCAAGAGATATATTCCTCCCCTGCACTGCCCTAGTTGCGATGCAGCAATCACTACAAACTACCGATGTCCAAACAAAGCAAACTGCAAAGATCAGCAATTAGAATATATGAAGTATTTTGCTCAAGTATTAAAGATACGTAACTTAGGCCCACAGATATTAAAGACGCTTATAGATAATAAAACAGTCAGCAACGTAATAGACATTTTAAATTTAAAGCAAGAAGATTTAGTAGGACTCAATAACTGCGGTAAAATTTACGCATCGAAATTAATTACTTCAATTAATAAAAACAAATATATGCCTTTATCAAGATTTATTCAAGCATTAGGTATCGAAGAGATAGGGTTAAGTGGAGCAAAGATCATTGCAAAAAAAATTCAAACCACTTCAAATCTAAAAAATATCAGCAATATAGATTTTAGTTCAGAAAAGCATACAGGAGCAAAGATCAATAACAATATTCAAATATTTTTCAAACAAAATAAGCAATTTATATTTCAGTTATTAGATAATGTTTATATTGAAGAAGACACAAAGGAATGCCCGAGTGTATTAACATTTTTACAAAATAAAAAAATCGGCATATCTGGTAGCTTTGAGCGAGGAAAAGAATTTATCATTTCCACATTACAACAATATGGAATTCTCGTAAAAAAAACCTTTTCCAGTAACTTTGACTTTTTAATCTTAGGAAAAAACTCTGGCGAAAAGGTTAAAATAGCAAGAAAATTTAGTATTGATATTATCACTGAGGCTAGTATTCTAAATATTATAAAAAAAATATAAAAATTTTAATAAAATCACTTGACTGCCTTATCAAAGTAATTATAATAAAGAAACAAAAAAAAAAATTATGTCTACTAGTACAACAATACAAGAAAATTTAAAAACAATCATCAACATACCGAGCGATACTTTTGACTTAGGAGCTCAAATCGTAAAATCTTCTACAGGTAACAAAATAGTCCCTAATAGCCTATCAAGTGATGATAATGCTGATGCAACAACTTATACCTTAAACGTGAACGACGAATTAGTAATCTCTCCTGTTAGCAGTCCCAATACACCAAAAATACTTACGATAAAGGTTTCTGCTAATGCCTCAGGTCGTATTAAGGATACGATAACCGGCGTCGATGTAGACGTAAATTTCATTGGTATAAAATTCAAGGCAAAAGTAGATGTAGATTTTATTGCCGCTACTACCGACGCCACCGGAAGTACATTAAAGAAAGACGAATGTAAGCTCAGTATCAAGAATGTTCAAATAGCCGATGGTACTCAGTTTGATGCTACGGAACTCCTTATCAGCTCCGAAGGCCAAGATATTGCTTATCCATATGATGTAAGCGATGCAAAAAAGATGACACTGTCACAGGTCAAGATTCTACTAACAGAAAATAGAGTAGTGTCAAAAACGGCATCGAATAATGCTGCGGCGGTAACGACCACGCTCAAACTAGAAAAAAAAGATATGAATAATAATACAAATAATAATACAAATAGTGGTACAAATACTGATCAAAAAAAAGATGAAACAAAAGATGAAAAAACAACATGGACAGACATTTCGATTATTACCACTTCTGTTGCGGCAATTATTGGAGTTCTATTACTAGCAAAAATGTCTTTCTCTTCATCAAATAGTGAATATAACGATAATATAAAATTTGATGACTACAAGGATGATCCAATCACAATATAGAATCAACTTAACTGAATATTTTTTATAACATTTCTACAAAAAATATTTGCAAATTCCTTTTTATTTTTATAACATTTAAATATACAAATCATTTGCATAATGTTGTTAAGTTCTAATAAAGATATTAATGAGATCTCATATTCAAAAAGCGATAATGATTCCTTCATAGAATCAATATATGAAAATATAAGCAAGATACAAAAGACAGTCGAGCATACAACACAATTAATATCCTTAGACACAAAACTACGCAGAGGTCATAATAACATAGACTTTGATAAAAAGAATACTATTTTGATCGATGAAGAAAAAGATAAAAACAATGCCTTAAATAGTGTTGAAGCAAGTTTTAACGACAATATAGGACTCCTCTGCTTATTCATCGGATCTATTGTAATTCTTCCAGTACTATTCATTCAATTTGATAGCAACAAAGAAGAGGATCAAATTGAATTATTTTAGCAGAAATAAGATCTTTAGTGTATTGATTAATAAAAACTTGGTAACTTCTATTCCACTTTACTTAGATAAACGACCAACTTCTTATATAAGACTCATGCAATCCTACTTTTAATCATTAAGATCAAAAAGCACATTGAAAAATAATTTATGGCCTAAATACTATTTTTTATATCAAACCAATTTATTTTAAATCATTATTAATAAAAAAATAAAAGAATATGCCATATCTGCTAATTGTTAATAATAAGGGACAGAAGAAATCGTTTTACACTCAAAGTGAAATAGATAATCAGTTTTATACTAAAACCCACATAGATACTAACTATTATACTCAAGGCAACATAAATAGTGAGTTTTATAATAAAGACCAAATAAAAAACATGTTTGTTATCAATTATAATTCCATAAATAATAACCATTATACTAAAGACAACATAGATAATAAGTTTTTTAACTATTATACTAAAGACAACATAGATAATAAGTTTTCTAGCTATTATAATTACATAAATAATAACCATTATACTAAAGCCAACATAAATAATAACTATTATACTAAAGCCAACATAGATACTAACTATTATACTCAAACCTACATAAATAATAACTATTATGATATAAATCACATCAAGGATATAGTCAATAAAATGCTTAATGGTTTAAAATGGAGCGACGGTAATACATATGAGAATAACTACGATCAGTTTTATGATGGTAATGTCACAATACAACAAGCGATCGATCATCTAGCAAATACACTAATAAGAGACAACGCTGATACTATAAAAGAACATGTAGAAATTATCGCTAATCAGAAAATCCTTATCGACGCAAATAAGCAGAGTATCGCTGAACAACAAAAGTTTATCGAAGCAAATAAGCGGAGTATCGCTGAACAACAAAAGTTTATCGAAGCAAATAAAACTGAAATTCTCAATAAAATATTAGAACTAAGAGAAATAGTGAATAAAAATAAAGAACAAATTTCCTTAAATACAAAAGAAGCCAGACCTTTGGCTGAAGTGACAACTAAGATATTCAATACACTAGCAGCACAAGCTAATGAAGAAATCTCCTTAAATACAGAAGTAATTGAAGACAATAATGAATTATTAAACAAGACGGACAAAAACAACGAAGCAGACAATAATGTACTATATGTCATGGTCACAGCCTTAACTGCACCTTTTATCGGATTAAGCTTATATTATTCTTCTGATACAGAAGAGAATATTGACAATGAAATTGAAGCTTTTTAAAATTTAACATTAGGTCAGAAAAATAGAATTTTACAATATGGACTTTGCGCGAGCAACGAGAATCGAACTCGTGTCTATACCTTGGCAAGGTATTATTCTACCTCTAAACTATGCCCGCTATAGATAGTATATAACAAGATTTATACTTAATGTCAATATAATCTATGAAAAATATTAACTTAAGAATCAAAAAGTAGATCAAAAGTATTTACATCAAAATGCTCATTGTGATTATTGTGTATATAACATAATAAATTATTTTTCTTATAAAGCATATGTCTATTTTCGATATTAATATAATTACCAAAATTATTAAAAAACTTATTAGAATTAAATGAAGATAATATTTTTTCAGATATAACATTTCCTACAATATTCTTCTTTTGCTCTACATAATCCAAAGTTAATTTTGAAATAGAGCCATCATTTGCTAAAATTTGAAATACCTGGCATAGATGCATAATATACAAATTTAAACTCTCTAAATCAGAGTACTCTTTTTCATATAACTCCTCATCTCCTAATATGATAGGATAAGTAAATTTATTATTCATAACTGATAGCACTTTGCTATTATAAACATTATTGTTCTTATTTTTTTTTAAATAAGAACTAAAAGATACTTTTTTTTTTTTAGTGAAAAAATACAAATATGGTTCTTCTACCAACATACTATTATTTTCATAATGATAAAAATACTCGACTAAATAAAAGAAATCATTATACTGATTTTTAATATTAAATAAAGTGAAGATTTTTTCATTCTGATTAAAAGATATAGCATGAATTTCTCCTGTAGTATAATCAAATAAGATGGCAAAATCAGCGCTAATTTTATCATTTAAAATCTCTTGTTTACTATAGTCTATAGACAAGGTTCGTTCCGGTCGCATTAAATCGTACCGCTTTCCATTGGCTTGAAAGAAAAATAAATTTTCTAAAGTCTTTGATTTTAAACTGAAAGATTCGTTATGATGAAAAGTAAATAAATCTTTATTAGGAAAAGTAGATAATAGAACCTCTTTATCATAGACACTAATGAATTTGTCATATATATAAATAGTTTTATTCATGGCTATATTCTTTATAATCTTTTCTCTTTCCTCTTTACTTATGGTTAAGTTTAAACTTAGTAACTTATCATTAAATTTCTTAGTATCATAAATTTCTTGAATATTGACTATAAGACCATAATCTAATATTTTTGTATATAACAAATTTTTATTTCTATCATAAACATTGATATCTTCTTGATTTGAGTTTTTGTTGTTCAATAAAGCTTCATTATTTGGACTATTCAATGAGAACAAATAGAAACTTATAAATATAAAATATTTTTTCATATATACTACCACCACCACTTAAAATGAAACTTTAACGATTTTATCTCTTCTCTTAAGATTTTATTTTCCGCCTCTAAAGCTATAGTTTTATCATAAATCTTATTTTCATATGAGCCACCTGTAAATAACACGATAGATATCATAATAAGTAAGAATTTTTTTAAATTTAACATACCAACACCTTTTTCTTTGCCAATCTCATTACGGCAGACCTAGAGGATAAATTTTTTAACACCTCTTCTCTGCTCGGCTTAATGACTTTTTTATTAATTTTTATCATATGCTCACGAATAAAACTTTTTACAATTCTATCTTCTTCACTATGAAAGCTTACAATACACAAAATACCCTCTTCTGACAATAAATCTAATGATTTAGATAAAGCGACCTTTAAAGCATTTAATTCATCATTTGCCCATATACGCAGAGCCTGAAAGCTTTTTGTAGCGACATGAGTACGAGAATATTTAATGTAAGAAAATGCAGAAGCTATAACTTTTGCTAATTCATGAGAAGTTTCAATTGATTTTTTTGCACGATAGTTCACTATATATTTTGCAATTTTACGTGACTTATACTCGTTGGCATTATAATACAAAATATTTGCAATTTCGTCCTCTTTACCAAAATTAATTAAATCAAAGACACTTTTGCCATACTTTGTAGACATATTCATATTTAAAGAATTTTTATTATTAAAACTAAAACCTCGTGTTTCATCTTGAAGCTGAGTATGTGATAGACCTAAATCAAAAACGATACCATCAAATAGGCGATTCTTAATTTGGTCAATAAACATAAAGTTATCTAATATAAATGTAAATTTATCAGAATATAATTTTTTAATTTCATCTGCAAATGTACAAGAAGATTCATCTTGATCAAAAGCAACAACATATGCGCCTTTTTTTAAAAAAGCTTCTGAGTACCCTCCTTGTCCAAAAGTACAGTCAAGATAAAACTTATTTTGAGTAACTGATATACCCTCCAGCACTTCACTTAACATGACTGGATAATGAAATCTTTCTATCATTACACTCCTCTAAAGAATTGATACTTTAATTTTGTATTATTTAAGGAATCCATTTTTTTAGCTAAATCCTTTTCGTTCCAAATCTCGAAAAATTTACCTTTTCCAACAAAAACCACTTTATTATTAAAATTATATTTTTCAATCAATTTTTTTGACAATGTCATGCGACCTTGCTTATCAATTGTTACTTTAGTTGCCTCTGCAAAAATTGCAAACTCCAAAGCATCTCTTTCGTCTGAGTAATCGTTCATATTTGATATCATTTCAGAAATATCTTGAAATCTTTTTATACTACATCCTTCAAGGCAATTATTACGAATTGAAGGATATAACATTATAAAATCAACATCATTGCATATCAAGGAAGCGCGAAAGTCAGATGGAACCGATACACGCAATTTTGAGTCAATTGGATGTTCGAACTTAGATACTAATAGGGACATTGTGGTTTGTTGTGGGGTTTTATGGGCTTCTCTAGTAAGATTATGGAATATAAGTAATCATATGTCAATAGTTTTTTTAAAAAAAAATTTAAAAAATTTACAATATGGTATTTTAATAATTTAATTGACAGATTTATAATTATGTGATATAACATGAAACAATTATTAATACTAATTTTGTATGAAGAAATCATCTTTTATTATGCCAACTTTAAAGTTTGTCAAAGCCTCCGGGTCTTTTTCTTATGATTATATGATGAAATCAGGTATGATAAGACAAATTTCTGCTGGCATTTTTACTTGGCTCCCCTTAGGAATCAAGATATTAAATAAATTATCGAGATTTATTGAAAAGAAGATGGAGCAAGCAAATATTGCAACTTTTTTATCTCCAACTTTACACCCATCATCTTTATGGATTCAGTCAGAGAGATATAATGCTTATGGAAAAGAGACATTAAGAATGAAGGACAGACATAATAACGAACTAATTTATGGTCCTACAGCTGAAGAAATTGCGACCGAAGTTTTTAAATCTGCGATATCATCTTATAAGCAACTGCCAATTGTTATTAATCAAATTAGCTGGAAATTTAGAGATGAAATTCGACCTAGATATGGCGTCATGAGAAGTCGCGAGTTTTTAATGCAAGATGCTTATTCTTTTGACTCATCGGAAGAAAATGCAAAGATAACATATAAAAAAATATACTCACTCTATATGAATATATTTCAAAGTTTAGACTTAACTGTGATAGCTTGCAAAGCGGACTCTGGACAAATAGGAGGAGATTTCTGCCACGAGTTTAATATTATTTCAAAAACAGGAGAATCGACTATATTTTTCGACAAAAAAATATTATCTATTGATAGAACTAATTTTGACGAAGTACAAGATATTTATGCGGTCACTGAAGATAAACATGATGCAATAAATAAAGATATTGAAAAGGCAAAGGCGATTGAGGTGGGTCATATATTTTATTTTGGAACAAAGTATTCGCATAAAATGAACGCAAATTTTCACAATGCAAAGAATGAAATCAAATATGCAGAGATGGGATCTTACGGTATCGGAGTATCAAGACTTCTTGCCTCGATTATAGAGCTTCAACAGGAGAGCTTGATATTTCCAAAAGCCCTTCAACCTTTTGATTTAGTTATTTTAGACCTCAAAATTCAATCGCAAATTGCAAATAACATATATGAAGATTTGATCAAAAATGACTTTGATGTTTTAATCGATGACACAGAGGATTCCTTTGGCGTGAAAATTCAAAATGCAGAACTAATGGGTATAAGATATGTGTTAATAGTAGGTAAACAAATTGAACTTAGAGATAGAAAGAATAATTCTAATGAAGTTATAAAGACAGCAAAAGATATAACACAATATTTAAAAATATAAAATATTACAATTAATGAAACAGTTATCGGAGAAGATATAAAGAGCCCCGGTATTCCCTACTACACTACAGTTATAGAATTAATTATAGCTATCATAATTATTGGCGGCTTACTATGGCTAACCATGTATGACTGAATAAAGTATGGTACAATGTCTAATAATATTAATCTCTCTGTATCTAAAAAAGATTGAAAAAAACTACTTAACAAATTTTACTACTTTAACCTCCAATGAAAAATTAGCTAATATTTTTTCCTTTATAGAATCGACCAAATAGCGCGAAGATAAAATCGCCTCAGAATCCGCGCATTTCACAATTAAAATTTTAGTTCTACTATTATAAGATTTAGGATAAGTCTTCTTTCCATCATCAATGATATTCCAATTAACCTTTAAAAGGCCTAAAATTGTTCCGTATTTTTTGCAAGCAAGATTACTTATAATATCTTTTAACATAAATATATTATTACGCATAAATCTTTACAAATAAAGCTTTTGATATTAAAATAAAAAAAAAAAAAAGAATTGAAAAAATTATTTATATGCAATCAATGCGGCGCATCTTATACTAAATGGCAAGGAAAATGCATGGAATGTTCATCTTGGAATACAATATCAGAAGAAATGATTGAAATATCTTCCTTTGGAGTAAAAAAATCAAATAAAAATGGAGAAATTGAACTAGGACTATCAGGAGGAAACGCGGTAAATTTAAAATCTTTTAATTGCTCAAATGATTTACATTTACATATTCGAGTTAAAACATCAATTAACGAACTAGATCAAGTTCTAGGAGGCGGTATCGTCATTGGTAGCGCGATCTTAATCGGAGGCGAGCCAGGAATTGGTAAATCCACACTACTGATACAAATTATTGACAAATTACATAACTTGAAAATCTTTTACGTTACAGCGGAAGAATCTGCCGCTCAAATATCGCTCAGAGCTCAAAGATTAAAAATGTCTAATTTTAATCACGCTCATATGATTACATCATCTTCTGTGGAAGACATTATCGCTACAATTGAAAAAAATGAAAAAATCAATATATTAATTATTGATTCAATTCAAACTATAGCCTCAAATCAAATCTCAAGTATTCCTGGTAGCATTTCTCAGGTAAAAGCAACTTCTAACATACTGATCAATTATTGTAAAAATAGAAATATATCGCTAATTATTATAGGGCATATAACAAAAGATGGTCAAATTGCCGGGCCTAAAATTCTTGAACATATGGTGGATTGCGTCTTATACTTTGAAACAGATACAAATTATCAATTTCGAATCATTCGATCAATTAAAAATCGTTTTGGTAGCGTAAATGAATTGGGTATCTTTGAAATGACAGACACCGGGTTAAAAGAAGTTGATAATCCGTCTCAAACATTAATCGCAAATCACTCTTATACAAGTGGATCGGTTATTTTTGCGGGTATAGAAGGCATGAGGCCAATACTGAATGAGATTCAAGCCTTAGTGATTAAAAGCTTTATTCCAGTTCCAAGAAGATATGTCATAGGTTGGGATCCAAATAGATTATCAATGATTATCGCCGTGCTTGAAAAAAGATGTGGTATAAAAATATCCAGCTATGATATATACCTTACCGTATCGGGTGGGCTAAAAATTCAAGAACCAGCAGCTGATTTGGCTGTTGCTGCGGCATTGATATCTGCATTTTTACGTAAACCTATATTAAAATATTCAGCATTTTTTGGCGAGATCAATTTGTCAGGCGATGTGCGTCAAGTCAATAAAAGCGATATCAGAGTAAAAGAATGCCTTAAAATGAATATCGAAAATATATACGCTCCAAGGCCAAAAAGTAAACACAATATCTCTAAAATTATTCATTTACAAAAGATTTTTAACGAAATAGAATCAACCGAAGGGAATGATTGATAACTAAACATTAATATTTTTTTATAAAAATATTTTACTTTTAAAGAATTTTATGATATATAATTTGAATATAGAATTAACCTTATGCAAAAATCAGTATTTTCTTATAGGAACTTTAATTTACACTTTATTTCACAATTTAGTGAAGCGTTAAATGATTCAATTCTTCGTAACATAGTAATCATATTTATTACATTTTACTTTCAATCACAAGAAGCTTCTTTTTCGGCTTTAGTAAATTTTTTAATGATTTCCCCTTTTATATTATTTGCAAAATTATCAGGAAATTTATCAGATAAATATCCTACTCGGTTAGTGGCCTTATATGTCAAAGTTTCAGAGATAGTTATAATTATTATATTTTTTATTGCTTATTTGCAAAAAAGTATATTGACGATGATGATATCTCTATTTTTTATGGGAACTCATTCGGCATTTTTTAGTCCTATTAAAATGTCATTAATTAAAAAACTATTACCAGAAAGTCTGATACATAGAGGCAATGCCTATGTTCAAGTTAGCACATATACATCATTAATTCTAGGAGTTATATTTGCTAGAATATTTATTGATTATCCATATATAATATTTGCATTTATGTTTATAATAGCAAATGTAGCATTGATCTCAACCTATCTTATAGAACTACATGAAATGACAAAAGATGATATTATAATTAAATATAATCCACTTAAAAATATTAGAGATAGTATCTCAAATACTTTTGCGAATCATGATCTTAAAATGACAATATTAGGAATTACAACTGCGCTATTTATAATCGCTACAATGTCATCTCTCATGCCGGCAATTATAAAAAAATATTTAGCAGGAGATAAAACTATTTTATCTCTTTTAACAGTTATACCAGTTTTAGGAATTGTTACTGGCTCATTATTAAATAGCAAAATAAAACAAAGGTTTAGTAATAAATATATTGCTCTATCTTTATTTATGATTGGATTGTGTTTTTTATCAATTTCGTCTATTATTCAAGATCAAGAGATTCAATATTCTCATTTTATGGAAATAACACTAAACCAATTCTTGTTTAACTATAATAACATATGGCTGATGATAACTCTATTTGTTTTAGGTATAATTAGTGCATTTTTAATTGTGCCGCTTTATTTAAATATACAAATACTATCTGATAAAAATAACATAGGACGAAATGTGGCTACGCAAACTACTTTTTCTTCGACTTTTGGTCATATCTTGGCGTCTATATATATTATTATTTTGCAAACAATAAGGTGTGATGAAAAACTTATATTAGTCTTAATTACATCAAAAATATTTCTTGCCTCCTATTGCTTCTTTATAAATATTGAAAATTCAATCATAATACCAAGATTTATAATACATAAAATTGTAGGGTTTTTTTTAATTCCATTTAGAGTATCGGTAGAAGGATTAGAAAATATTGAAAAAACAGAAAAAAATAAAAATATATTTATAGCAAATCATATATCTTTTATAGATGGAATATTAGTTGTGTATGCCGCCCATATAAAACAAATTGTTCCAGTTATTAGTAAATCATTTTTAACTAAAAATCCATGGATGGCTGTTTTGCTTAAGGGAATACTAGAAAAATTTTATGTCGTAGATGAATCTAATCCAATGGGAATTAAAAATTTAATAAAATTTATAAATGATACAGATGATGATATCAATGTTTTGATATTTCCTGAAGGAAGGCTAAGTAATAACAATATTTTAATGAAAATGTTTGACGGGCCTTCTAAAATATCCCTTGATACAAATTCTGATATTATTCCAATATTTCTTGATGGACCTGAGAAAAGTATATTTAGTCGAACAAAATCAAAATTGGAATATTTTCCTAAAATAACTGTGTTTTTTAGACAAGCAATAAAAGTATCGTCTTTTAATCATATTGAAGACCAAAAGGAGAAGATACAATCTATTACTCAAAAAATGTATGATGTTTTATGCGACATGAATACAAAAATTAAAATTAATAACAGCTCCACCTTATTTCAATCTCTTATTGAAAAATATAAAAATTCAAAATCAAAGGAAATTATATTTACAGATCATGAAAAATACTATTTAGAACAAGGCGAGTCGATTTATACCGTTTTAATATCAGCAATTGCGCTTGGAGATGAAATTAAAAAAATTCAAAAATTTTCAAATGCAACAAATGTTGGATTACTAGTACCCTCTACTCCTGCGACATTAAAAGCATTTTATGCAATTCAATACGCAAAACTAGTTCCAGCAATTATTAATTTTACCAATGGAGTTCAAACTATACAAAATTCCTTAAATATAGCGAAAATAAAAACTATATACACATTTAGAAAATTTATAAAAAAAGGCAACTTAGAAGAATTAGTCGACACTCTTTCTAATAATTATGATATAGTTTACATAGAAGATATAAACCCTTTAAATACAAATACAACTAATATTATATCAAGAATGATTATGCGAACAAAGCTATTTTTCGCATATATCGCTCCTCAACAATTTTATTACCCAAATAATCCTAATTCAGCTGCGGTAATATTATTTACCAGTGGATCAGAAGGCCATCCAAAAGCCGTAAACCTATCTCATATTAATTTGCAATCCAACATATCGCAGCTTACATCTAAAATTGATACCAATACGTCAGATTGCTTATTTCACGCTTTGCCTATTTTTCATTCATTTGGATTAATTACAATGCTATTAGCAGTTCAAAGTAACATTAAAACTTTATTTTTTCCAGATCCTAAAAGATATATTTTTATTCCAAATTTAATATATAATGCAAATGCGACAATTTTATTTTCAACTAATACATTTTTGAAGTTATATGCAGAATATGCACATCAATATGATTTTTATTCACTTCGATATGTTTTCGCGGGAGCTGAAAAGCTTGAAAACTCTACTCGACAAATGTTTTTTGAAAAATTTGGTATTAGAATATTAGAAGGATATGGCGCTACAGAAACATCACCAGTTATATCGGTCTGTTCTAATATGCACTATAAAGTGGACACAGTGGGAAGATTTTTGCCTTTAATAGAGCATAAAATAGTGCCTGTTGAAGGAATCAGTGAAGGAGGTGAACTGCATATAAAAGGGCCAAATGTAATGCTAGGTTATATGACAATCAATAATCCTGGAAAGATTAATTACCTAAAATCATGGTATAACACAGGAGATATTGTATCTATAGATAATAAAGGTTTTATAAAAATCTTAGGCAGAATAAAAAGATTTGCTAAAATCGCGGGTGAAATGATTTCTCTGACCGTATGTGAAGACCTAGTGCAGTCAGATAACATTAAAAATGAAATATGTTGCGTGGTAATCAAAAATAATAAAGACCAAGAAACAATAGTATGTTTATCGACAATCGCGATCGAGCAAGATAACATTATAAAACTGTGTAAAGAAAAAGGCATATCTACTATGCATTTACCTAAAATATATTTTCAAGTCAAGGAAATTATTAAATTGTCTACTGGAAAAAATAATTATCCAGAAATGCAAAAGATAGCTCAAAAATTATTTATAGATACAAATTAATGATATTAATATTAGCATTAGCAACATTAATTATCTTTTTTATAGTTTCAATATTCGGTCCAATGCGAATATCAGCAATATTAACAGCCGCGATTATCCTTTCTATATCTTCAAATTTAACGGTCTTCTACTTCTCTGAACGTATATAATAAAGACCTAGTGTGGCAGTCAGGTAAAATATTACGCATAGTAAAAAGATTTCAGTCAACTATAAACATATTTGCTGCTCTAAAATCGACGAGCGTGAAATAAGTTCTCTGAACGTATGTGAAGACCTAATGCGCCAGTCAACTAACAACAACAATAAAATATGTTGCGTGTTTATCAAAGATAATAAAGACGAAGCAATAATAGTATGTTTATCGACAATCCCAATAAGACCTGAGAACATTGACAAGATGATAAAATTATGTAAAGAACAAGGAATATCTACTATGCATATACCTCGTGAATATTTTTAAGTCAAGGAAATTATTAAATTGCCTACTGGAGAAATTAATTATAGAGAAATGATAAAAATAGCTAAACAAGCATTTATAGATACAAATGAATAGAGGGAGATTCAAAAATAATTTAAAACCCACAAACAATCAACCCTGACGCGCCTTAAATCTTGGATTTGCTTTATCTATAACATGTATTTTCCCTCTTCTTGCAACCACTTGACAAGTCTTGCTTCTTTTTTTAAGAGATTTAAGAGAACTTCTTGTTTTCATTAAAATATAAGTTTTTCTATATTATATATTACAATTTTATATAAATCAAGATCTTTATGTGGTTTTTAAAGAAATAAAATATTTCTTAATAACTTAATTGAAATATATAAAATTTATATTGACTTTTAAGAAAAAAAAATCTAATATAATTTAAATATCATTTTTAAAAAATGGCCATTTATACTGACTTTCAGTTAATAATCTTATTTTACTTAATAGGAATTATAAATCGATACTTAAGAACAAATATAGTAATCAATTTTATTCAAATATTTAAATACCTAGGTTTTCTAAGCTTAATGGCGGTTGGATACGCAATTTTTTCTTTGTATAATAACTCATCTGAAATAAGTATCGAATTTGCAGGAGGTAGAAATATTCAAGCACAATTAAATAAAACAGAAAATTACAAATTAATAGAACGGGATTTAAAGAAATTAATACCGTCTATCACTATCGCTCAACACGGTAACAACATCAATATCAAATATAGCGCTAAGTTCAGTAATTTAGATAAAGATGTAAGCGAATTGTTAGATCAATATTCATCAGAGATAATAATGGACGCCTCAATATCAGGCTCACTAAGTGATGCGATTAAAATCAATAGTATTTATACTTTAATTACCGTTTTATGCTTGATAGGAGTATATATATATCTCAATTTTAATTTATATTATGCCATTGGAGCAATTTTAGCATTATTGCATGATATAATTTTGTCAGCATTTGCAATTCAGTACTTTGGTTATGAGTTTTCACAATATACAGTTACAGCACTTTTAATCATCTTAGGATATTCAATTAATGATACAGTGGTAATATTTGATAGAATTCGAATAAATATGAAATTTGATTACAAAAATATGAATGTATTAATTAATCAAAGTATATCTCAAACATTAAATCGTACAGTTATGACCTCGATATCTACTATTATTCCTATAATCATAGTCTTTTTTTATATGTCAGAAATACTTAAACCAATGATGATGATACTGGCATTTGGTTTTATTATAGGAACATACTCCTCAATATTTATCGCTTCTCCAATTATACAATTATTCTTAGCTAAAAAGAAATAAAACTACAATCTAAAAGGAAGATATAAAAAAAATTTTTTAAAAATATGTTGCTTTTTAGTATTTAAACATTATAATATATAAAAGAATACTTTTACAATGTTAAAATCAAATTTAAAATCAAGGTCAATTTTTAGTACTAAATCCACTAATAAAACAAATACTTTTGGTAAGTTTATATCAAATATTATGTTTTATATGTTTATAGGCATTGCGATATCAACTTTCTCAGCATTCTTATTTTTACACTCACCACTCATGCATTTGGTTTTTCAAATAAAATCAGGATCTATAATCGGACTTAAAAGTTCATACTATCTTTTTATCTTTGCCCCACTAGCTATATCCTTAATACATAAATTTTTTATTCACAATCAAACAGATGAATTGGACCTAGCCTTCTTAGCTAAATTGGAACTCGCCCTTTTTGTCATTTATTCATTTGTAATGGGATTAACTTTATCTATAATATTTATCATATATACAAACGAATCAATATTTATGACATTTCTATCAAGTATGATAGCCTTTCTAACAATGTCTTTTTACGCTCAGAGAACTTCTTCTAATTTACTTCGATACAGTGGATTAATAAATATGTTATTAATTGGAATGATCGTCTCAGGCCTTGTAAATGCATTTATATTTCAAAGCATTGGTTTTGATTTTCTACTTTCAATAGCCGGTGTCGTAATATTTTCCTTTATCATCGCATATAATATGCAATTCGCAAAACACTTCTATTTATCTGGAAAAACAAATAGTTATATTCAAATCAAACTTGCATTTATATTTTACCTAAGCTTTATGCAGATTTTCTTTCATTTAATTAGACTAATTGGAAAAAGAAGATAGTTTTTTATCATTTTACATCAACCTATTGACAATATAAGAAAACCAACATAACATTGTTATATAACACTTAATCAATATGGACAGAGAAAAGAATGTTGTTAAACATTTGTGTATCATGCTATTTTCAGTTATATTTTTAAATGATATTTTGTATCAACTAAAACACTGGTACATAACAAGAAACATACCGGAAATATTACCCATACTCGCTAATTTTTCTTTTATTATTATTATACCTATCGTCTTTCTTTACGGATACTTTTCCACCCCCTTTAAACTTCAAGAAGTAGTATTAACAAGACTTTTTGCTTCATTTATGCTAATACTAGCGATTATGTTTTTTTTTCCTAATAAAAATAATTTGTTTTTATCACTATATTTTATTGGCGAATATTGGGCATCTTTGATATACACGGTTTGGAGTTGGAATATGATCAATGCTATTTTTAATATCAATCAAGCAAAAAAATATCATTATTTTGGTTATATAGCCTATATTGCGGGCGCATTGTTATCTGCAATATACCTTGGTTTATTATCTAAACACATAAAATTATCAAATATAGAAGCATCTGGATATTATTTAGTATTTCCTGTTATAGGAGCATCTTGTTTAGCTTATTACTCTTCTAGACAAATAATGTATTATAACCACGCCCTAAAACAAAATCATTTAAAATTAAAAGAGACTAAAGCTTCTCTAGGGTGCATCGCAACATCTAAATATTTACAAATAATACTAATCTTTAGTCTTCTTTTGTTGAGTATACTAATTATTATTAATATGGAATATATTACTCAACCTATCATCAAAGAATTTTATAAATCAATTAATATTTATACAAATACTACTATTCCATTTCCATCTGAAGAATATGACATATTATTATTTACCAACTTCATCATTTTTCCTCTATGCCTACTTGTAGATATTACGATGAACAAAATATTGTTAAATAAATTTGGATGGTCAAAAGTAGATATGGGATTACCGTTTGGAATTTTTATAGCCGGTTCAAACTTTTATGCATATTATACGCAAAATATATTTCCTAACGGTATCTCATACTATCTTCTTTCATTCTTTTCTTTCAGTTAATGCAACTTACTTGAAAAAAAGATAGTTTTTTGTAATTTTACATCAACCTATTGACAAGATAAGAAAACCAGCGCATACTATGTTTAATAATATTTAATCGATATGGACAGAGAAAAAAATATTGTTAAACATTTGTGTATCATGATATTTTCAGTTATGTTTTCAAATAATATTTTGTATCAACTAAAAAACTGGTACATAGTGAAAAACATAGGAAAAGAAATATTACCCATACTCGCTAATCTTTCATTTATTATTATTATACCTATCATCTTCTTTTACGGATACTTTACAAACCACTTCAGCCTTGAAAAAGTATTTCAAAAATTTTTAATTTCATTTCTTCTAATACTAATTTTGATTATGTTTGTTTTTATTCCTAATAAAGAATACTTCGCTTTTAAAATATCAACTGATTATATTGATTATACAAAATCAGGTATTGAATATATTAAAATGATAATGTTAAAAATTTTATCTCAATGGCCATTTATAATATTATATTTTTTAAGCGAATATTGGTCATCTTTGTTATACACAATTTCAATTTGGAATATAATCAATACCATTTTTAATATCAATCAAGCAAAAAAATATTATCACTATTTTGGTATGGCCTCTACTGCGGGTATGATGTCATCCGGAATCCTTGCTTTGTTAATACTAAAATTTTTAAACACATCAAATATAAAAGTATCTGATTCAATAGGATATTATTTAATATTTCCTGTCATAGCAGCATCTTGTTTAGCTTATTACTCCTCTAGACAAATAATATATTATAAAATCAATGTCCTAAGACAAAATCATTTAAAATTAAAAGAAACTAAAACTTCTCTAGGGTTCATCGCAACTATAAAACATATATTTTCATCTCAATATTTACAAATAATACTAATCTTTAGTCTTTTTTTGGGTATGCTATCTATTAATATGGAATATATTTTTCAACCTATCATCGAAGAATTTCATAAATCAATTAATCCTTATACAGATACTATTTCATCTGAAAAATATCATCTTGAAATATTATTATTTATCAGCTTCATCACTTTTTTAATCTCCACATTTGTAAATATTATATGCAAAATATCTTTAAATAAATTTGGATGGTCAAAATCAGCTATGGTAATACCGATTACAATATTTATAGGGAGTATAATAATTTTAATTTCTAGAGAAAATCAATATATATATACTGGTCAACTATCAATGATAATTTTAGTATTAATCAATTCTGTTCGATACTCTTTTGCTGATATATTACCAGAAATTTTATATCAACCTCTAGATAAAGAAAATCAATCAAAAGGAAAAGCCTGCGTTAAAGCCTCTGCGAAATTAGGAAAATTTTTAAATTCAGCATTATTAGCATTGATCACGCTTATCTTTCGAGGTATGCAAATCTCTTTCTCGCTTATAACTATTTTTATTATATCTATATTTATTTTTGTTATAATTATTGTTGCCAAAAACCATTATAATATACTTGCAAAAAAAAAAGAATTAACATTAATTACTTGACCTATATCTTGACTATTTAGAATTTTTAAATTAATATTTGTTAACAAATTATAATAAAATATATGATAAAATATATAAGCAACTTAATAAGTTTAGCAAAATCAGAAGATTTTAAAAATATTATTGCTAAAAATAAACAAGTTATAGTAGATTTTTATGCCGATTGGTGCCCTCCTTGTAAAGCAATGATACCAGTATTAGAGTCATTTGCATCAAAAAACTTAGATATTATAATACTCAAAGTAAATATTGACGAATTTCCTGATATCGCGCGCGAATTTAATATACTCTCCATTCCCACCTTTTTAAAATACAAAAAAGGAAAACTATTAGAGACAATACGAGGAAGACTTACAGAGGATCAGTTAAGCTCTAATCTACACTTACAGAGGATGAGTTAAGCTCTAATCTATGATATATCAAATCTATTTATTTCGATTTCTAATTGTATTACTTCAAAACTTAATCTTTTTAGAGAGAGAAATATACTTTACAACGAAAGGTAAAGGATACTTGCTCCAAAATACTTTAAATTTCTATTTTGGAATAATATCAATACCAATATTAATATATATATACCTATACTCATTTAATTTAAATAAACTTTTAATATATTTTATTATATCAGGAAATATATTTATCTTACTAGGAAGTAATTACGATTATTTCGTCTTTGATTTAATATACTATACATTTTCAGAATTATGGGCGGGAGTAACCATTGCATTATCATCATGGAACATGATTAATATAGCTTTTAAAGAAAAATATGCAATAAAACATTATAAATATTTTATCATCAGTGGTAATATAGCGACATTATGCTCTCCTATTTTATATCAATTAAAAATCAATTTATACCTCATAGTAATTATTTCTTTTCTTTGTATTATATTAACATTACGATTAAAAAACTATTTTAAATATAAATCACAAAAAAAGAAAGAAGAAAGCAAAACGATCGATATAGATGCCAGCATATTTTTCAACATAGCATTTTTAACTCTTTATATAATATTATCAATAAAGATTTTTCGAAAAAATCTTTATGACTTTGAAAAAAATTTAATATATGATGAATTAATATCCTCCAATCAATTATATTTAGCAATTACAACAATTATTTTTTCATATATATTTATCAAGAACTTTCAAGTGAACCATATAATTTTTGTATCTTGCAATATCATATTTTTTATTTTTTCAAATCATTTTCTGATTGCATTTTGGGCACCAATTATCGTAACCAGTCTACGTTATTCCATCTTAGACCGATCATTTGAGTTGCTCTATACTCGCTTTAATGCCAAATCTCAAAATATCATTAAAATTGGCATATATATTATAATATCAAAATTAGTAATCTTTTTATCTAGTATATTATTTACTTATTTCAACGATTATTTAAATGTTGTATTCTTGACTTTCACTATAATATACATATATAATATATCAATCTTAAATAAACTAATTAATTGAAAAATACAATACCAACAAGATTAAAATACACTATAGCGATATTATTCTTTTTAATCTCTTTATCTCAAAATATGGTTCATATAATGAAAGACTCGATGATTTTATCTATCGGAGGAGGATTTAAAGCTGTGCCAATACTAAAAGCCATTGGTATACCTTTTACAATTTTATTTAGCATAATATACAACCATTTTTTAAATAAATATTCAATCAAAAACATTTTTGTTTATTTTATGATTAGTACGATATTGTGTTTATATGTATTTGCATTTATTCTCATTAAACATTATATGTATATTGATCGCTCAACATATAACGCGATGCAAACGACAATAGTTATGTGGCCAATATCAATTTTTTACATTATATCAGATTTTTGGATTGCGGCATCAGGATCTTTATTATTTTGGAAGATGTTAAACACTTCATTTAATCATGAGCAAGCAGAAAATAACTACAATTTTTTTATTGCTTTTGGAAATCTTGGTATGATTATATCAGGATCAATTGGATATATGTTTGCAAACCAGATAAAAGAGGCAGTATTAATAATACAGGCCATTAGTCTAATTATATTATTTTCCATATCGATTATAGTCATATTAATATATTACCTAGAGAGCTCATATTTAACAAAGATGAGAATAGAGCATATGAAGAATAAGCCAAAGATAACAGAGAAAATGTCAACATGGAGAAGTTTGCATTATTTATCAAACTCAACATATTTAATAAAAATGTTTATGATTGCCTTAATTCTAAGTGTAATTCATGTTATTTCGGACAATCCGTTTAGAAAATTAATTCACGAAGAATTTCCTATAATATATGATCTAATAGGATTTTTGTCAATTTCAAATATACTGATGGGAATTTTTTCGATATTTATCAATATACAAAGTAGAAAAATTTTCAACAAATTTGGCTGGATAAACTCTGCGATAGTCACTCCTATTTTAATAGGTTCTATGAGTATAATTTTGTGCATAGGTTTATATTATAACTATTACATCAACCAGCAAGTACTACTATTTATTGGAACTTTACAATTTATAGTATCAAAAGGATTAAAATTCTCACTATTTGTGTTTACATTTGAGATGTTATTTATTCCTTTAAACCTTGAGATGCAAAAGAAAGGAAAGATAGCTATTTCTCTAATAGCATCAAGAATAGGAAAAACAATAGGTTCAATTATTTTAATCTTGATTCAAGATTACTCAAATTTTTTACTTATCAATTCAATAATTATATTTATATTATGCTCCGTCTGGATTTATATAGTATACAAAATTTATACTCAATATAAAAAGCTAATTGAAGATGAAAACAAAGAATTAACTTAAAATTATGATTGACTATATTGCAAAAAACAAATAATATATTTAGATAATATAAAAGAAATGAAAAACACTATTCCTACTACTCTAAAATATCAAATAGCTTTGTTGTTGCTACTAATTTTATCATCTCAAAATTTTTTACATATAGTAAAAGACGCAATGCCAATGACTCTAGGAAATGGATTTTCGATGATTCCAATTTTAAGAATTATATCCATGATTATCACAACTTTACTATTTCCAATTTACTATTTTTTAATCAACCGATATTCAATTGCAGATATATTTATTGCCTTTTTTATGTTATCAATTATAATGTTACTCACACTTGGATTTATCATCTTTCCAAGCCAAATAAACAATAGCATGATCAATATATCAAACAGCATAGAAGGAGTGATATATTATTGGCATATATCATTATTTTATATATTTTGCGATATATGGACATTTCTCGCTTATGGGCTTTTATTTTGGAACACATTAAACACAGCATTTAACAATCATCAAGCAAAAGAGCACTATAACTTTTTTTTATCTTTTGGAAACACAGGACTAATAATCGCTGGAATTCTATCGTTAGTCATATTTAATAAAAAGATAAGACTCGACTCAAACCTAATACAGATACAATTTCTCTTCATCATTTTATCTGCAATATTTTTATTATGCATAGCAATAGTTTATTATATATCCAATCAGTATTTATCCAATATGCGAAAAGAGCATATGAAGAATAAGTCTAAAAAATTAAGACTAAACATCATAGAAAGCATAAAATATATTGTTGGAAACAAGTATATAATGTTAATGTTTCTATTATCTATATCATATTCAGTGGTACAACAATTAGCGGAACCTCACTATCAAGAGGAGAAGAAAAAAATGTTTAATACTTTTAATAATTTCGTTCAAATAAATAGCGTTATTAGTATTATCATTGGCATGATTTCAATTATATTAAATCATTATGGTAAAAAAATTTATAATCGTATTTCATGGCTAGGAACCTCTTTAATAGCACCAATATCTATTACTTTTTTCTTATCTTTATTTTTAATATCTAAGATAATTGCAAGAATATTTGCAGTTGAAAACATATATTTGCACTATATAATTTTTTCATTAAGTATATTGCAATTTATCGTAATTAAATCGATTCGTTTTTCAATTTGGGACTTTTCTTTTGAAATGTTATACGTGCCTTTAAACTCAGAACAGCAGTCAAAAGGAAAAGCAGCAATTTCTTTACTTTCGGCAAAATACGGTAAAGCATTGGCTCAGTTATATCTAATGACAACTACAGACCCATTTCTAGTATTAATCACAGTTTCGATTCTTGCAAGTATATGGATATACTCGACCATTAATATCGCGAAGAAGTATAACAAATATATTCAAGAAGAGAATCTGCAATTGAATAGCAATACTGTTAGTAATAATAAAGAAAAATAATTTACAATAAATTCAACAATTTCTTTTTTTCATCATGAGTTAAAAAATCAGCATTTGAAACTCTATTCCACTTACTTGACTCACGTTCAAATAGAACAGAGACATTATTAAAATTACAATTAATTTCGATATCATCTTTTAATATTGTGGATAGATTTTTACTTAATATAAAGGCAAAATTTTTTAATATAGGCATAATAGTCTCTTCCCACAAAGCAATTCTAGCTTCTTTAAGATTATTATAACTAATATCACTATGCACTCCTAACAATATAGGAGGAACACCAAAGGCCAAAGCAATATCTCTTGCGGAGGTTTTTTTCGATTCTTGAAACTCCATATCAGAATGATTAATTGACATTTCTTTCCAATCTACTCCGTTTAAGATCATAGGAGTGCCAGCATTTAACTCTCCGGAAAACTTTTCCTGAATAGATTTTGTAATATCATTCATTTGTTCTTCTGTAAGAGGCCTATCGATAATAAAGGCACCGGAAGGCCTAGCTCCATTTTTTACCAAAGAGATATTCCAGTGAGTCACTTTATTGTATAAGTTGATAGCATCTTGAGCCGCTTTAACTGGACTAATACCAATTGCGCTTGAAGAAGGATTAAAATTTTTTATCTTCATGATTTGACAATTATATGAATCAAAGAAAGGATATTTTTTATTGTTATACTTATAACCTTTTAAAACTTTATTTTCAATAATAGGAGAGATTAAACTTGGGTGAATATTATTTAATTCATTATTTTCAAATAGCACAAAGGCATTACCAAACAATACTCTATTTGCTATTACATTCTTCAACCAACTTGACCAATCTTCAATTGAGTTTGGAGATTTGAGTAGTTGATGCACAAAAGTATTTTTACTTTCTGTCTCAAAACTTACTTGACTGGCGGTTAAAGAAATCATATTAACACACTTATATACAATAACATTATTTAGATAAGCCGACTCTGGATTAAAAGAAGAATATGATAAATTTTCTAAGTTTTTAATATTAAAAGTCTTTTTGTAAAACAAAGAAGAAAGATAAGATAACATTTTATTTTAAAATAACACAAATAATCTATGGTGCTAAGAAATATTGCAATACTGCTATAAATAATCGAAATATGCCTTAAAATAAATAAAAGCAAAAAACAAAAATATATCAACAATGTACAATGCAAATGAATGTAGAAAACATAATCTAACTGAATTAGTTAAAATACAGATACGGCATTAGAACTGTACTTATTATCGAATGATAAAGACTATAGAAAGATGGTTGAGGAATTTATCTCCAGTGATGATAAGTACGAACTTGAGTCCAGCCAAGAGAAGAAAACTACATTAATAAATAAATTATTAAATGAACACGAATATGACAAAATTACTAAAGAAATAGATGATGTTTTGAATAAAAATACGGAGATTAAGATTAGTGATGAGATTAAGGCCACTAAGGAGATTATTAAAAAAGCAGAAGATAAATGATGGAAATAAGTCTAAGAGTAGTAACTATAGCTATATAAAATAATAAGCTTTTATTTGCATTGTAAACAATATAGTAGTATAATATTGCAAACGAAATAAACAATAATGCAAAATACCTTATTGTATCGTAACTTTATAAAACTTATTTATTTATTACTGATTATATGCAGTATTAATTTTTCCAATCCAATTACAAATAAAGTTATAACATCAGAGCAATGTAAGAAAGAAGATATTAAGCAATTAGCAATCTTTGCTAAAGCGATGAAGGATAATAACCTCGATATCACAGAATACGAAAGATATATACTAACCAAACCTCTGACTCACATAATAAATGTTACAGTAGAATTAGATTTGATGGCTCAAGATGATAATTACTCCTCTCTGATTAATAAATACGTCGAAAATACATTAGATGAAGTAGAAATAAATCAATTAGAGTCTATCAAGAGGTTAAAACTTAATACAATTCAAAAACAATGGCAGCAATACACTCAAGATAGACATCAAACAATGATCGATCGCCAGGCAAAACAAAATATACAAAAATTACAAAAAGTATATGATACAAAGAATTGGTTTATAAAGAAACTCGATGAAATCATGACTTGGTCAAATATTACATATTTTATCAGTGATGAGAAAAAAGAAATAAATAGATTAATGCAAAATAAGAATATGGCTATAATAGACCACGTTCAAAGATTAATCGCAGACGACCTAATGCTTGAAGAAAACTCAAAAGAAATGGCTCTATCTATCAGAGCAAGAGATAATAAAATTAAAGAAATAACTAATGAAGCATTAAAAACAAATAACATACAGGAATTATTGAAATATACAAATTATCAATTAGATCAGACAGTTAATTATTTCGATAAAATTGAATTATCACAAAATAGTTCTGTTAGAAAAAAGTTTGAAGATATAATAAATAAGTTCAATACTAATCTCAAAAATGATAACACTAAGGAAAAAATAAAAGCCATAAATAATGTCTTAAAAGCTAATAACAAAATCATCACTGAATCATTTCACTATTCTATGTATGGAGGATTTATGCTATCTTTACATAATGCTGCTAAAAATGACGATTTGCCAAACACTATTATCAATACTACAAACCAATTTTTTGGAGATTATATTAAATCATCCAAAGATAAATTTGCCAAACTAATTAAGCAAGAAAACTTAGACAAAAAAGATATACTATTCCTTTCTGAGTTCTCACAAAAAATACATAGCAATTATAGTAAGAACTTTCAATATGACCCCAATTATAAAAAAAATAAATCTGATATCGCTATATTGGCAGATCCACTCATACAAATTAAAAATATATCATACGAAAAAAATCCTCTTGGAGTGGTATTTAAAAAACCAGTACAGAGATTTCAATTAAAACTCAGAGAAGAACCTCTATCTTCTAATAAGGAGAAAAAAATAATATTAAAAAGAGAAATGCCATTAGATATATTTCATATTCATGCAGGCAGTAACTCAGAAGAAAAACCACAACTGATAGAATTATTAAAAAAAATAGAAGAAATATGCGGATTTATGATCGGTGACTTTAATTGTAATTTTATTAAAAATGAAGAAACTGTTAGATTGGATACTCACAGTGAAACAAATGTTACATACGAATTTCAGAGATATATACAACAAGCGACGCTTGGAAGTAACGGTATACCAATAATAATCAAAAGTGATATAGAAAACAAAGGCTATCACCTCAAATACAAATTAAACTTTAATAAAATTAATGTCAAACGACCTATCTATATTAGAGTCGCTCAAAGTATCGATGCACGACGAGGAGCTCAATCTTCAAATCAACAGCAGTATCTCAAAATTAATATAACCTCCAAACAAGATAATAACGGTGTCGTCTTAACTCCTGAATTTTTACAAAAAATTCAAGAAAATAATTGGTCGCTAGAATTTGAATCATCTTACAACAAATCAATCAGTACTGAGATAGGACTATTTGATCATAATAAGTTAAAAATGACCATTAAAGACTCCAAAGATCATAGAATCATGAGCTTTACTACAATTAATTTATTTAATGATATGAGTGCTGGTAATAGCAAAGTATATCAAAATCTTAAAGATATCGGAAATGTTCATGAATTTAAAAAATCACTCTATTATAACCTCGATAACATTAATAACCAATTCTTTAAATAAAACTATAACGCAAAGTTTTTTTAGCACTCTATATAGAGTTTTGTATATCTATTTTTTTACACAATGATAGAAAACAAAATAATTACCCAAAAAAGATCTTGCAGATAATGCCATTTTACAAAATATCAAAATCAAATTCTAAATGATATTATATCTCAACAAAAATAGTGATATCAGTAAAACGGC
This sequence comes from Rickettsiaceae bacterium, assembly GCA_965658815.1. Lineage (GTDB taxonomy): Bacteria > Pseudomonadota > Alphaproteobacteria > Rickettsiales > Rickettsiaceae > CBFHTC01. Next base: position 74,824 of record CBFHTC010000002.1, on the reverse strand, counting down.
AGATGAAATAAAGATAATGGCGCAAGAATATAAAGATAGAAGCCATATCAGATATCCATCGACAGACGAAAAAAAAGTATAAAGAGAAGAATAAAACATACAAGAATCAAATCAAATAATATTTTAATAAATAAATTATTTTCTATAATTACCAACTGCTTTTTTTATTGCGGCCTCAGCCAATACAGAGCAATGAAATTTCAAGGGAGGCAAACATAAAGCATCTGAAATATGTTGATCTTTTATCGAGCTAACTTCGTCAATATGCTTTCCTTCTAATAGATCTGCGGCATAAGCGCTTGAAGCCTGAGCGGTTCCACAACCAAAAATCTTATACCTAACTTTTTCAATAATACCGCTATCATTAATTTGCATATCCATCTTCAAACCATCTCCACAAGAAGGAGATCCAACAATTGCAGAGACGACATTGGGATTTTGTGAATCAAGAGATCCTATTTTATCGGTCTTTGCAGCATATTTTAAAATTGTTTCGTTATATTGCATGATTTTACCTCGTTTAATGGCAGTGAGCCCATTGTATTTGATTTAAATTTTGTCCTTGTTCTTCCATCTCCCAAAAAGGACTAATACTTCTTAAGTATTTTACAGAAGAGATAACTTCAGAAGCTATATGCTCCACATCGCGCATTGAAGTAAATCTTCCAAAGCTAAAGCGAATAGAGGAATGAGCCATATAGTCATCAAGTCCAATCGTTTTTAGCACATAAGAAGTTTCCAGTGAGTCAGAGGTGCAAGCAGAGCCAGAGGATGCGGCAATTCCTTTAAGAGCCAAAAGTAAAGATTCTCCCTCCACTCCTCTAAAACTCATATTAATATTTCCAAAGTAACGCTGACTTCTATGGCCATTTAATTTAATTTTAGGTAACTCTTCTTCTAGTATAGAGACAAATCTATTAAAGTACTTTTGCAACTTCATATTATCAGACAACATATTTTTTTGACTTATAGAAGCGGCCTCTCCAAATCCAACAACTAAAGGAGTGGGAACGGTACCAGATCTCAATCCAAACTCTTGCCCTCCTCCGAAAAATAGAGGTTTAATCTTCGCTCTCTTTCTACCGCTTCTTTGAGTACGATTAATATATAAAGCTCCAACTCCTTTTGGGCCATATACTTTGTGGCTTGAAATACTTGCAAAATGAATATTCATCTTTTGAACATCAATTGGTATTTTTCCAAAAGCCTGAGCGATATCGGAATGAAATAATATATCATGTTTTGCACAAATTTTTCCAATCTCTTCTAAAGGTTGAATGACACCTATTTCACTATTCACTCCACTAATTGAAACCAATAAAGTATCGGGCCTAATGGCTTGGTCTAATAAATTTAAATTCACAATTCCTTCTTTATCTACATCTATATAAGAAATTTCATATTCCTCTAAGCTTAAACAGGTGTTTAAAACGCACTTATGCTCAGTCTTGATTGTCACAATATGTTTTTTTGTTTTGTAAAATTTTGCAGCTCCTAAAATCGCCAGATTATTTGACTCAGTAGCTCCAGAAGTAAATATAATATCATTTACATTTGCATTAATGACATTTGCAATTTGCATTCTTGATAGATCCACCGCTTCTTTTGCCTCCCATCCAAAGGAATGAGTGCTAGAATGAGGATTTCCAAAAGAATTGGAGAAGAATGGTATCATTTTATTTAATGCATCAGACATAACCGGCGTAGTAGCCTGATAATCTGCGTATATTGATTTCTTTTCTTTATTTAGTAAAGACTGTAAAGACTTAATAGATATATTTTGAATATAATTTAATAATTGATTTTCCAATTGGCTTAAAAAGTCATGAGAAGAACATTTTTCATCCTTAGTACAGTTAAGTTTATTTTTACAATTAGTTATATACAAAACATCGGATAGAGCGGAAATGATATCTTTTAAATTGATACTTTTTTCTAAATTAATTCTATAACCTCCTTTAGGCCCTCGAGTAGATAGAATAATGTTATTATTTTTTAATTCACATAGAATTTGCTCCAGAAAATTTAAAGATATATCGTATTTCTCAGAAATCTCTTTTGTAGATATAATTTCATCTGAACGCATAAAAAGTTCCAAAGTAGCTAAAATACCATATTTTATTTTTGCACTTAACATATTAGAATTTTTGATTAACTAAAGAGATTATATAAAACCTTAGCAAATAAGTCAAGTATCAAAACACTTAAAATAAAAAATTTTTTATTCTATTGAATGTACAAAATATTTCAATTGATATATAATGCTATTAACAATACTACAAAAATGAACAAAATATCTAGATTTGCGCCATCGCCAACCGGTAAACTTCATTTGGGAACATTATATACCGCATTTTTTACTTACCTTATATCAGATCAAATGATATTGAGAATTGAAGATACCGATACTCAAAGGTCTAAGGCAGAATATACTGAAAATATTTTGTTTAACTTACAAAGTATGAATATTCAATATAAGAAAATTATTTATCAATCAAAAAATATAGAAAAACATTTAGAAGTTGCAAATATTTTATTAGAAAAGAAATTAGCATATAAGGCAAAAGGAGAAAATAATGATGCAGAATGGATAGATAGACAAAATTATTTTCTTGAAAATTTAAAAGAAAGTTATGTTATTCGACTCAATACACAAAAAATCATTCAAGAAGACTTTGTAAGCTTTACGGATGAAGTATATGGAGATATTAAATATTCCAAGAAAGACTTAGACGATCTCATTATTATAAGATCAAATCATACTCCTACATATAATCTCTGTGTTGTAATCGATGATAATAGCGAAAATATTAATTATATCATTAGAGGCAATGATCATATAACCAATACATTTAAACAAATATTAATTTACAAAGCGATGAATTGGCCTATACCAAAATATGTCCACTTACCTTTAATTGAATCTATGAGTGGAGGAAAGTTATCAAAGAGAAAAGAAAGTATTAGTGTAGATGATTTTTTAAAACAAGGCTTTTTACCAATTGCTATTTTAAATCTTTTATTTTTGTTAGGATCCTCTTCAAAAAAAGAAATTTTAAATTTAAAAGAGATGAAAGAAAATATAGATATAAAGAAAATATCTAAACCTTCATCAAAATTTGATATTCAAAAAATGCGATTTATCAATTCTCAGCATATGAAAAATTTACCTCAATTAAAAGAATCGATGAGATTTTTCATCAAAATGAATAATTTTGATATGAGATCATTAAATGTTTTAGATCGAACTGATATGATCACGGAATTTTTAAAGAAATGCATGACTTTAGATGAGTTATACAATTTTACAAAGTTATATTATGATGAATCAGATTATTTAAATTTAAATTTAATAAAAGATTTTAATAAAGAAAATATAAAAAAATACTTAAATTTACTTTTTACGCAGAAAGAAATGAAGGCAAAAGAACTTTTACTGTTTTTTAAAGATTACGCAAAAAAAAATCTTATTTCTTTAAAAGATATTTTAATGCCTCTAAGAATTTTAATTACAAATACAACAAACTTTCCTAATTTTTTTGATATTATTGAATTTTGGAGTAAAGAGAGAAGTAAAGAAATTCTTTTATCAAGATATTTAAAGATAAAATAGAGATTGATATATAAATAAAGTTATGATAATATGCTATCATATAAAACAGATTTAACATCATGAATATAATCAAAAAACTTGATGATATTACTATTAATCAAATTGCAGCAGGAGAAATCTTAGATAGGCCCTCATCGGCGATCAAAGAGCTTATTGAGAACTCAATTGATGCAAATGCAACGGAAATATATATTGATTTAACCAATGGCGGAAAAAGTAAAATATCTATTTCCGACAATGGCGTAGGTATGTCAAAAGAAGATTTAAATATTTGTTATATTCGCCATACAACATCAAAATTTATTGATTTCAATGAAATTAAAACTTTTGGATTTCGCGGAGAGGCTTTAGCTTCTATTTCATCAGTAAGTCATGTTATAATAACTTCTAAACAAGAAGAAAGTAAGTACTCAAATATTATTGAAATTAAAAATAGCAAAAAGATTAAAGAATCCAAAGGGTTTGAAGGGACAGGAACAAAAATTGAAATCATAGATTTATTTCATAATACGCCATCGCGATTAAATTTTTTAAAATCGACCAATTATGAATTAGCGCTAATTGTTAAGAAAATTAAACAATTTGCAATTACATCTCCTCATATTCATTTAGTCTGCTCGCATAATAACAAAGAAATTTTTTCAACATTTAAAGATGACAATAGAATTAAATTAGTTTTAGGTGAGCATTTTATAGAAAACTCAATGAAGATAAATTTTGTACTTAATAATATTCATATTCAAGGGTACGCATCTCTACCTACTTATACAAAAACCAATAGTGATCATAAATGGATTTTTATTAACAATCGATTAATTCAAGATAAAATATTTCATACAGCAATTACAAGAGCCTATAAAGACGTAATCCCTCATGGTGCCCATGCTATTTTATTTTTACATATTTCCATTCCCCTTAACGAAGTTGATATCAATGTTCACCCTCAAAAGAAAGAAGCAAAATTTTTAAATTCAAATGAAGTTTATAAAGCTATATATCAAGCTTTAACAGAATCAATATATCAAAATGGAAAAAGATCTATAAATATTACAAATACATCAAATTTGTTTCCATCAATAGAGGAAAATAAAGTCTTTTATCAACCCGATAAGACTTTAAAAGAAAATAATCAATTTTTACACTCAAAGATTAATGAAGAAAGTTTTATAAATTCTGTTGAAGAAAGCGAGATATCAAGAAAGAATTTTACAACCAATAGAAATGAGTTAATTAATGAGACACAGAAATCTTTTAATTTAAACAATAATCATAAAATTTCAACTGAACAAAATACTTTAACGCAGTGTTCTAATGATCATGAGAGTCAAATAGACCTAGGTTATGCGATTGGTCAATTAAATAATAAATATATTATTTCTTGTAAAAAAGACACTTTTATTATCACTGATCAACACGCAGGGCATGAGAGAGTTTTATATGAAAAGCTTAAAAAATCTTTTAAGAAATATGAGAAACAAAAATTAATTACTCCAATTAAGACATCGATTGTTGATATTTCAGCACATGATTTAAAAACAATTTATCAATTTGGATTTAAATTAATAAAAGAGAATGCTTTTTATTATATAACAGAACACCCAGTCTTGTTAAACAACAATTTTGAAGAAATAATTATGGCAATTTTAGATCATCAAAAAAGAGATATTAACTATCTTTTAGCAAATATTGCATGCAAAAACGCTATGAAAAGCGGTATGAATATGTCAATCAATGAGATGAACTCTTTTTTACGCCTAATCGAGAAATCCGATAAATCGGGACAGTGTAATCACGGAAGGCCTTCTTATATACAAATGAACATTATGACAATAGATAAACTATTTAAGAGAACATAAATCAATACCAAACATAAAAATAATATGATATATGTTGACTTTTCTAAAATATATGATATTATCTGCACATATACTTATGAGTTATGAAGAAAATAATACTTTTTTTATGTTATGCATGTAGTACAAGTTTTGAAGAAACTATGATTTACTTTAATAAATTTAATCCCAAAATGAAAGAATTAAGATTATCCAATCAAAATAAACTAACAAATACTATGCTTGACATAGCAAACAATATTATGAGTTTCGATCTATATTTTAGACTCGAGACAAACAAACAAAATAATACTTTAAATCTCGTAAAGGGAAAATTGACATTAAGAATTGATCCGTTAGCCTCCATAATAGGAGAATTTCTTGTGCCTGATAATACAAAAGGGTATACAAATTACCAATATGATGAAAAAACTTTATCTCACGATAAACAAATAAATGAAATAACGCTCAAAGCGACAAATCTATATTTACAAACTTTAATAGCTCAAGAGCGATATAAAAGTCAACTAAAGTCATTCAAGCTAATGAATCAGAAATATGAATTACATAAGAACCAACAAGAGAATATCAATCAATATCAATTTTTAAAGCTAAAAATGGAAAGAAATAAAATGAAACTATCTCTTAGAAACTCATTAAATAGAAAAATGGAATATGAGACAGAATTTAAACAAATGTTTTACTTGACACCCGGAGAGCTGACATTTCCTAAAAAAAGTATTACATCTCGCACAAGCGTATTAACCAATAGAAAGAGCTTTATAAGATATATAAAAAACAACAATCTAGATATAAAAGAATATAGAATGAAATTAAATAACAATATTCTTTATCACAAATTTAGGAAAGGGGCCTCAAATTTAGCGTCAATAGAGATAGATATACCTAGCTTTTTTTATCAAGATAGTGGTGGACCTTCTGCAAGTATAAGCACAAGTATAATACAAGCTGTCAAAGACTATCAAGAGGATGAGATGAAATATTATCTATGTCTATCTAACTATAAGCATCACATTCTTAATTTAGAATTCTTAATCAAGAAGCATTATGATATAATAGATAACTCTGAAAAAGAAATTCAAGAATGCGAAGAATATCTTTCTGATGCAAATGAAATAAAAACATTATTCCTTGATAATTATAAAAAATTAAATGAGCTTAGCATTGAGGCATACTTAGATGCATTAAGTGCTATAACTAATTACGAAAGTGAATTACTAGACTCCCGTACAAAATTTTTTACATCATATTTTAAACTACTAAGTTTAGGTAATATGTTAACAGTGCGACATATTTCTCCTGTATTATAAATTTGCATATTTATTTACATATTTTTATTAAAAAACTTGCTTTATTATCCCTTTTAGGATATAATACCCGCAACCAACTCTTCAATATTATGAAAAAACACCTAATCCTTATGGCATCTTTTTTATATGCTGACTCTGGTCTATATTATCTAATGAATAAGAAAACAGAATATGATAAATATATTAATAGTAGTCGCACTTTTTATTCAGATACAAGAAATACTATTTCAAAACATCTTGAAAACTCCAAAGCTAAATTAGAAATGAGCCTTACTGAGTCCAAATCAACATTTAACATAGAAGCCCCTATAATAAAGACGTTAGCTGAAATCATTGCTTATAGTACATCTCAATCATTATACGATGAACAACTAAATAAGTATAAATATATTGAAGTATATTTAAATAATATGTCTTTTGCTAACAAATACAATAGAATGTTATCTTTAATTAATTATATTAATACAGAATCTGAAATAGAGCAAATCAAAGATAAAAAACGAGAAATTAAAACAAAGAATCAAGAAAAAATCTTTGAGTTCATATACATCTTTGATACTAAACCTACTAAATATATATTTAACGAGAATTGTAATCTCGATTTGGTAGATCTAGATCCTATGACAGCAAGAAAAAAAGCTTTAAAAAATAACCAAGAATTACGATCCAGATCATCAAATGAAGCTACTCAATTACAATCAATAGGTAATCTTTTGGATATTAAACTAAGTTACAATAATAAAAAGGATGAGGGATTTGTTAAAAGCGCAAGCATCGATATAAACTTTTTATCTCTTCTTGCTATAGATGAAAAATATAGCACAAGAGTAAAAGAATATAATCATCTAAAACTAAAAATAATGCATGAACTGCACTATTTATTAAAACAATATAAAATGAAAAAAAAGAAATTTACCAATAAAGATTTTGATTTTGATAAATTAATTCAAAGTTTTAAAAATAAAGAAATTAGTGAAAAGAAATTTATAACCGAATATTTAACTTTAGCTGAATTAGAAGAAGCATATTTGAAAGATAAAGCAGAATTGATGAAAATGCAAGCAAAAATTATGTTGACAACTGGTTCAATCGACACATTTATTGCATCCACTAAGAAAATTTCATGACTTTTAGTTCATACCATGACTTTTAGTTCATACCATGACTTTTAGTTCATACCATGACTTTTAGTTCATACCATGACTTTTAGTTCATACCA
>CBFHTC010000002.1:63336-66731 GCA_965658815.1 Rickettsiaceae bacterium | reverse complement strand
CATGACTTTTAGTTCATATATTATGATAATAGTTCATCTACTTCTGCTTTTGAACACAAACCGCTCATAATAGGATTTATAGATGAATAATTAGATAAATTAATTTTAATATTATTTAATTTATTTTTTGTCACAGGAATAATCTTAGATAATTTTTTCACATTTAATTCTATATTACGACTTAAAGATTCACGATAAAACCAAGCAATTACATTAGGGACATATTTCCTTTGCTCTGCAGATAATTTCTTTTTTACTTCTTTTATTTTTATCAATGATACTAATCTCTTATCAGCATTACCTTCACATGACTTTATATCAGAATAAGATAACTGCTCAAGATCAACGGGATTTTGAGGTTTGACTTTATTTTCAAAGTCTAAACTTAACAACTGAGGCTCGGTAATTGAACAGAATTCGCATATTTGTGTTTTAGTTAACTTTGTATTACGCAATAACCATAATCCAGTAGCTAAAGGATATAAAACTTTTGTTTTCATGACGATGAAGAAGTAAATTTATCTCTTATTTTAGCTTTTTTACCAGTAAGTTTACTAAAGTAATATATTCTAGCTCTGCGAATGACTCTTCCTCTGATTTTTTTTATAACTTCAATTTTATTAATCATAGGAGAATATATTTTAAATAATCTTTCAACGCCATCAGTTTTAAACATTTTTCTAATTAAGACAGAAGAAGCTATTCCTTTATTGCTTCGATATATGACAACGCCTTGAAAGCTCTGTAACCTGTAAGCTCCTGTAATATCAAAAGTCTTAAATTCTATATTTACAGTATCACCTGCTTTAAAATTTAGATCATAATTTTTTGGCGCTTTATCAAAAGTATTTTTTTTAGCCTCGGCGATCTTAGCGCTTTTATAATTTTCTAGCTGCATCATAGTATTTTTAAGTTATATACTCTATGTATAACATAAAAGAATCTATTTTGCAATACTATGCTTTAACTTTTTATTATATAATCTACCTAATATCATCACTGATAAAATCCATAAGATAGTAAAAATGAAGAATGCCATAGCTATCATAACATTAATATCATCATGTTTTAAATCAAATCCTAATGAGTATAGAAGCATGAATATACCTGAGGCTCCTGCCTTTCCGTACTTATTGGCCAAAAGATCCACGGAGCCCTTACCTTTCGTTCTTAGCTCCAAAGGAAGAGCTTTGTATATTAATTCTTTTGTGTTATCTAAAAAGATATATTTGCCTGCTTTAATATAAGTAATATACCAGAAGCCAATATCATATAAAAATTTTTTATATCCAGGAAAAAAAATTAAAAGTATAAAGAACATACCTCCTAAGAATAAAGTTAATAAGGCCGGAATAATGGCTATTTTAGTCCATCCATACCTAATGAGATTAGCGCCCAAAAGTCCAAATATCACAGCTATAATACCCTGAGATATCAACAACTCCCCTTGAGATCTAAAATAATCTAAATCATCCAATGACTTTCCATTTAATACACTCTTCCATTTTGATTCAACTAAATTAACCGTTAAGCCATAAGAAAAAATAATCAATGCAATTAATATTGTATATTTTGATTTTATAACAATTAATATACTTTTCCACAAACCTGGATGTTGTCGATTGGATTTGATTATAACATCATCCTTTAATACTTTATCAGAATATTTATGAGACAAAATATAAAACATATATATTCCTAAAAATGCAAATAAAAGAATAGTGAGTATAATAAAATAAACTAAATTTTCAATTTTATAAGTCAAGCCTAAAAAATCAAACATCACTTTAATATAAGACATAAACAGACCGGAACAAACGAGACCACTTTGAGATATAATACTAAAGGATATAAACATTCGATGAGATTGCTCCAAAGTTAAAATATTCATAATAAATTGCCAAGCGACAATTGTAATAATTAAACTTTGCCAAAATTCAGATAAGACATAAAATAAACCCAATGGCCAATTTGATAAAGATCGAATTAGCCATCGCATACTATAATATTTCTCAGCATAAAAATCTACCGAGGTGGCACTGAATGTAAGATGTTCGCGATAAGGAAACAAAATAAAGCCAAATAAACAGAACCAAATAAGAAAACAAGTGATAACAAAATAAAATATTTGTATATCTGTATATCGTGAGACAGCATTAGTGTATAAATACATAAATATTACGACAAATAAAGGTATAATAAGAAGTTTATAGTTACTATTTGCCTCAACGCCTATCATTCTTACAGATAAGGTATCTTTTAGATTTCGTACAATATTTTGAACAAAGAGAAAAGAAAATAACATTATACTAATATAAGTATATTTTGTAACTTCATCTTTCTTGATAGGTAAAAGAAGAATAATCATATTTGAATAAATTTGAGAAAAAAAGTTTTTTATCTTAGAAAACACAATAAAAGAGTTTTTTTACAATATAGCACAAACAATATCAATATACAATATAAAATATACAATATTACAGAAAAAATCATATAAATTTATAAAAAAATAATAAGAACAAATAGTAAAGATAGAACTTTCTTGTAATTAATGATTAAATATAAGTATATTAAGAATAGATAGTAACTTTAATTCCTATCACACCATAGACTGTATTTGCCTCTTGAAGTGCATAATCAATCTTTGCTCTTAAAGTATGCAAAGGAATGGAACCTCGAGTATTAGAAACAGACCTCGCGATCTCTGCTCCGGCCAAACGCCCTGACATTTGAACTTTAACTCCCTTACAACCACTTTTCATAGCAAGATCTGCAACATTTTTCATAACTCTTTTAAAAGCCGCTCTTTCTTCAATCTGTTGAGCAGCTTTTGTGGCTAAGATATTAGCTGACATATCTGGTCTTTTTTCCTCAGAAACATTTAATATTAAATTTTTACTTTTGATATCAAAGATATTACAAATTTTAGTTTTTAATTTTTCTATAAGGTCTCCTTGTTTTCCAACAATACTAGATGTTTTATATACGTAAATATTGACATTAATATCAAGTTTGTTAGGATTAGAGATAAATATTTTTGAAATTTGAGCTGATCTATAATCACGCAAAAGCATCTTTCTGCATTTTATATCTTTAACAACAAAATCTCCATAATCAGCTTTGTTTTTAAAAAATGCTTTTGTATCCCAAGTATTATTAAATTTACCTATTCTAAAAAAAATTGGATTTATCTTTTGAGCCATTATGATACCTTTGTGTTAACGTTAGAATTTGATGATTTTTGATCTACAGATCTTTTAGATTTTTTATCCTTTTTAATTAGAGGCACTTTCTCGTCTGATCTTATAAATTTATCCTCAGCTTTAGCCTCAGCTTTCACTGGGCTTTTAGCCTCAGCTTTCACTGGGCTTTTAGCCTCAGCTTTCACTGGGCTT
>CBFHTC010000002.1:23723-63239 GCA_965658815.1 Rickettsiaceae bacterium | reverse complement strand
TCAGCTTTAGCCTCAGCTTTCACTGGGCTTTTAGCCTCAGCTTTCACTGGGCTTTTAGCCTCAGCTTTCACTGGGCTATTGATTTCACTTGAGTTTAAAACAACTTCTGATTTTTCCCCTTCGTAAGTATTTAAAGTAATAGTAAGGTTACTAAAAAACTTATGTATTCTAGTAGACTTACCTCGAGCTCTAGCTCTAAATCTCTTCATACATATAGATTTGCCAACCAAAACCTCATTAACAAATAATACATCTGATATTTGGGATATGTTTTCAGCATTTGCAATAGCAGACTTTAGACATTTATATACATCAAATGCTATTCTTCTTTTTGAAAACTTCAACTGCAAAAGAGCATCATCAGCTTTTTTTCTACGAATCAACCCAGCAACCAGATTAAGCTTTTGAGGAGTAACCTTTAAATTTTTAATAGTCGCTTTTGCCACAATATTTTTTATCATCTTTTTACCTATTTTTTGTTAACCGGATGTTTGGGATATTTACGAGTAGGAGCAAATTCACCTAGCTTATGCCCTAACATATTATCTTGTACAAGTAATTTTTCAAAACTCTTTCCGTTATGTATTTCAAATGAAAAGCCTATCATTTTTGGCACAATCACAGACCTTCTACTCCAAGTACGAATTGGTTTATACCTTTGAGAATCATTTACTGGTAGTTGATTTTTTTGTTCAACTTTTTTTAATAAAGACTCCGCTATATAAGGACCTTTTGATAGTGATCTCATATTATTTACCTCTTCTTTTTAGTATCATACTATTTGTTCTTTTGTTACGACGCGTTCTAACGCCTTTAATTGATGTCCCCCATTTAGACGGAGAGTTTGCTCTTCCAGAAGCTTTACCTTCTCCTCCTCCCATAGGATGGTCCACAGGGTTCATAGCAACACCTCTTACTTTCGGTCTATGTCCTAATCTACGCCTTACACCAGCATTACCATATTTGGTGTTTTTATGATCAAGATTAGCAACAATACCAATTGTAGCCAAACAATCTAAATGAATTTTTCTCAACTCTCCAGAGGACATTTTTATCTGAGCATAACCATCTTGTTTAGACATAAGCTCACAATAAGTTCCAGCACTACGAGCGACTTGACCTCCTTTAAGTTTTTTTAATTCAATATTATGAATCAGTGTGTTCATAGGAATATACTTCAATGGAAGACAATTTCCAGATTGAATCTTTGCTTTTTCATTTGAATTGACTATTGTGTCATTTATTTTAACACCTTCAGCGTGCAAGAAATAAAAAGGCTTTTTATTAGAGTCTCTAACAAGCATAATATTTGTTGATCGATTAGGGTCATACTCTATTCTTTCAACAATATAATCGCCAAGAATATTTCTTTTAAAGTCCACCTGTCTGTAAAGCTTCTTAACTCCGCCTCCAATACCTTTGATTGTCATTCTACCATAGTTATTTCGCCCACCTGAGGACTTCATACCCATAGTAAGAGATTTTTCGGGTCTTTTTTTCCATAAATTAGCATTATCTAAACTAATTTTATGTCTCAGACCTGGTGTGGTGGGTTTATACTTCTTAAGTGACATTTGCTACCTCGATATCTAATTTATACCCTTTCTCTAGTGTAACAATGGCTTTCTTTTGATCACTAGTTCTTCCTTTTGTTTTTCTAAAAACTCTTTCAGTTCCTTTTTGATTTAAAATATTTACCTTTGAAACCTTGACATTGTAAAATTTTTCAATAAAGCTTTCAATCTCTGGTTTTTTATTTTTTTTATTAACAATAAAAGTATATTTTCGACAATGATCTACGTTCTCTTTAACATACAAATCTTGAGAAGTTTTTTCTGTCACCTTAATTTTTTTTATTATATTGTAATTTAACATGTTTTTCTTTTATAAGACTCATCAATAGTATCACACTTTTATTCAATTTAAAAGACCCTATTTCAAATAATTTACAAAATTTTACGATACTTCCATTATTTTATCATTAATATATTTCATCTTTTTTAAGGTGGATCTAAAAATATAAGACGATATTTTTCCTTTATAAAATATAAATCGCAGAATATCATCTTCTTTCTTAAAACAAACCTGACTTTTAATTAAAAAAGTTCCTTGAATAGAAAATGTAATAAACAACATATTATATATAATATTCAGGTAAATAATATCTTTTTTAGTAAACATATGTTTAAACTTAGAGATAATTTCATCTTCTTCAAATAATAGATCAATATCTCCATTAATCAAGATATATAACATTAAACGATATTTATGAGTATAAGGAATAGTGGTATATAAAATATAATTACTTAAAGATTTTTTATTTGTCGATGAATCAAAGTCTCCTAACTTAAAACTCATAAATGTTATATAATCTTCAATCAAGTTAATCCATAACAAATCTTTTTCTAAATTAAATATCTTTAAGATATTATTTACATAACTGCTTACCAATTCATCTTTTATGACACCAATAAAATTAGCTCTCATCATCTTGATATTCTCATTGTATGTAAATATATCCTTTTTTAAATTCATTAATTTAGTAATTTTTAAACCTTCCTTTAAACCATAACTAGAAACAATAACATTTTTGGCGGTAGTGTTATTTAACATAATTCTTAATATCTCATAGCCTAATAATTCATTAGATAAATATAATTTATTATCTAAAATAAATTCAACATATTTTAAAAACCTCTCTGTTTTTGAGCTAAAATTATGTAATATACCTAAAGGATAAGATATTTTATTCATATACTTTTTGGCAACAACTCTCAATAGACCTCCAACTAAATAAATATTTTTTACTTGACAAAACTCCGTAATTAAATGCTCAAAGTTTTGTATAACGTTTTTAGATAACTCATAAGACTTAACAGACATAATTTTATTTTTATATACATACATAAACTCAATACTACCTCCTCCTAAATCTATAACTACTCCATCAACATAAGGAGTAGCAGAAATGACGCCTTTTGCAACGATACCAGCCTCATCTTCTCCTTGTAAAATATGAATTTTAATATTATATTCTTTTTCTAGGATACCGCATAATTCATTTGCGTGAGAATAAGTGCGCAAAATCGAAGTAGCATAAATATGTATATCGCTTTTTTTTACTTTATAATTCTCAATCACTCTCATCGCATGAGCCCAATCAATAAAGAAGACATTTTGACGATCAATTTCGCCATCAATAACTAAATTAATTAAGTTTAATTTAAATCGCATAATATAAACTTCTTTGTAAACAGTGTTTACTAATTCATATATATATATCTTGACAGCACAAGACCCAAAATCGATAATTACTTTATACATATAACATATTATATCAATATTTTATTTTACAGACATCTTTGTCTCTGCTGTGCAAGAGGAGATAAATATATAGTATTCTGATGACGGCCCCTGCCATACCAGAAAATAGTGGACACGACAACAACAACGCAACTAACTCAATGAAGCCACAAAAAATATTTATTACATAAAAAACGGAACGCGATAAGATTACATCTACTTGAAGTAATGAAAAATGCAAGACTGTATGATCTTTTTGCATTATAAAATAAGGTATTATTACAAAATGATAATATGCCGTAAGAAAGATTAATAAAATTATTTGCGCAGGATATGTTAAGTAAAATAAAACGGCAGTGACAATATATAGATAAAATCCCTCAAACAAATCAGAAACCAATAAAAATTTATATTGAAAAAAAGTATTATAATACACGAACAGTGATCTATAGAGTAATATTAATATAATTCCTATAGCAGAAATAATTTGAATCGTCATAGAATCAAAATCTTTAAATCCAGAAATAATCGGTATAAAAATTAACAGTAGAATAAAAAATAATAATAATGATAAGAAAAAAAATAACAATTTATTTTTAAATCTAGACGTAGTAATTAATGGTAGAAAAGATATAGTAAATAATAAAAATTCAAAAGATAATGCTGTAGTGGTGAATACAAAAAAAAGTAACAAACCATAAGAGTCAATGAAATATAACAACTTTGATTGAGCAATAAAATAAGTTTCCAGTGATGGTGATTGAAAATCCAATTGACTCACCTCATTGAATAGCTTTATTATATTATCTGTTATGTCATTACCCGACAAACGAAGAAATAAAAATGTATTATATATTATGATGATGACATAAAAGAGCGAGAACAAAACACTCTCTTTATAAGTTATTATATAAAAATTAAACATCATGAATAGAAGTAAGGATAACAAAAGTATGATATAGAAAGAAAAAAGATGGGGATAAAACTTACTTGCTAATATCAAATCATAAAAATAATGCAGTATAATAACAGCTGTTAACAATAAACCAAAGAGTAAATTAATATTAGATTTATAAATCGAATAACTTAAATAGATCAAATATATAGCGATTATCACTATAGGAAATACAATACCCATTGACATAGAAACAATTGATATTATAAACAAAGAACCAACATATAAAGAACGATCTGACTCTTTATGTAGGCCATTAAGCCAAATAATGGGAGCAGCCATACCTGCAAAATACACTCCATACGCAATGCAAAGAAGACATCCTATAAAATTTAAAAACATATTTTTTTAAGAATTGCTAAAATATAACATAAAATAGGGAAATAATCAATATATAAACAAAGAAAATTTTATTTTTTTCTCAAGAGCAAATAATTGCTATAGAAAATTATTATCAAAGATAACACAACAAACACTTTATAGTATACCCAAATATTAATAGTATAATAATGAATTATAAATTCATTTAACACAGCAAAAAACAAAATACATCTAGCAAACCTACTATTAAATAGTCTCATATTAGTGCTCTGTAATTCCAATTCATGAAAAATATATGCCATAAATGCTTTATTATATAAAGTCACAAAATATAAAACCAATAAAGTAACTGTAAATTTATGCTGCAAAAAGGCAATATCATCAAATAGAAACATTAAGATACTCGCCGCAATAGTAATAATACATAAAATGCTTTTTGAAACAGAGATAATAAAATAGTGTCGAATTAAGAAAATCATATTATATATCACCAAAAAAGCTGATGCTAACTTTAAATTATACCAATTATATATTAATATAAAGATAAGAAAAATAAAAAAATTCATAGTAAGATCATTTTTTAAGTAATAACATTATATTAAAAAAAATTAATTTAATCAAGAAATTTTAAACGATATAAATAAACCAATATAACAACACTGCAAAAAGAAAGAACTTTATATAGAACAAATTCCGTATTCTCAATTAAATTAAGTAAACTTTGTAAATCAAATATAACATAATTTAAATAAGAAATATCAAAAACATAATAAACCATTTCGACAAATTTTTGAAAGATGTCAGCAGTAACTAAGACTAAAAAGAAGTGCAGTATAGATAAAATATAAGGATGTTCTAGTCTAATAACCGACAAATAAGATAAAAGACCTATTATAAGCCCGGGAACAAGGCCTAGAAGCACAGACTCAAAAGATTGATACAAAGTCAGGTTATTGTTAAAATGAAAAGTAATTACAAATAATAAAGTTTCAGTAATTTCACGAAACATCGTAATAAAAGAAACATAGAAGACAGATTCATTATTTAAATTATCGTCTTCTTTTCCATTAATCCTCATAGTCATAACTGCCCAGAGCATCATCATAAAGCTAATAAACAAAGTAAGAAATTGAAAAATTTCTAAACTCATAAGGGTAAAAAGAGGAGAGAAGGAAAATATAAAAAACAAGAAGGAAAATATGGAAACCGAGGCAAAACTGCCGGCAACAATTCCTCTATAAAAAGATGCAAAAAAATTATCTCGAGACAAGAATACTTTATATATCGCACTTAACATAATTGCAATTTCAATACATTCTCTAAATACAACAAAAATAGTATCAAGCATTATACAAATTTAATATAAAAGTATTATAACAAAAAATACAATCAATCACAATAGCATCATCGCCTTTTAAGAAAAAAATTTTTTAAATTATTAGCTATCAAGTCATTATAATTAATATTTTGTTCAAAATTAATATTACTATAAACTCCTTTCTTATTGCATAAACAATTTTCACTTACCAAGGCGCCAAATTTCTCATTACTAAGTCCAAAAATCACTTTTTTGCACCTAGACATTTTAATTAAAGACGCACAAAATAAACAAGGTTCAAGAGTAACATAAATCTCGCATAAAGATAGATCTATATTAAAATCATATGCTTCTGCTATCACTATAGCCTCAGCGTGCAAAAATGGATTAATTTTACTTTGATTAGATGCGCGAAATAAAATATTATTGTCTTTTACTAAGACTGCGCCTACAGGTAAACCTTTAGATTTTAAGGACTCTTTATAGGCTTCTTTAAAAAATATCATACTTATTGATAATATCAACATTTTTTCAAAAAATCTAGTGATAACTATTTTAAAATAGAGATTTGTATGATATATTATATCATTATAATGTCTATCTATGGAAAAAAAATCTACAATGTCTCAAATATCTCTATATTCTCTTGTGATATACGCCTTTAAAAAAAGCACTATCAACACAATTATCATATGTTTATGTCTATTCTTAGGAGCATCATACACAGTTGTTTTTGCAGAAGTGATTCTGTGGATCGCAAAATCAATAGAAAACAATTCGCCAAATTTATATTTATATTTATTTATATTCCCTATATTAGACCAATGTTATAATATTATATGGCGAACTTATGATTATTGCTACGCAAAAGTATCTTCAACTATTAAAGCTAGAATTATACAATCTCTTTTTGCGAATATGCTCTTTCAAGACGTAACTTTTTTTAAAAAAACTCCTGCGGGCAAAAAGGTCAATCAAATTATGGATATCGCAAGATCAATTGAAGAATTATTTGATTTAATTACAAGAAATTTTTTGTTTAAAATTGTCTCTATTGTATTAGCAACAATAAAGATATACTCTTATTCAACTCGATTAGCTTATATAATTTCAGCATGGATTTTAGTTTTTTTTATTTCAATGTATGCATTTAGCTCTACAATTGTTTTTTATACAAATAAATACGGAGAAGCAAGATCAAATGTCGGAGGATCAATTTTAGATACAATTTTAAATATTCATACTATCAAAAATTTCTTTACACAAAAATATGAGAAAAGGTATTTAAAGTCAGCTAATAAAACAATGGTGAGAACAGAGCAGAAAATGTTAAATATACAAAATAAACTTAAATCAATAATATGGGTCTCATACAGTATCATGATTTATTTTGTCATTTCTGAAATACTATTTTTATCTAGTAACAACTTAATAGAAATTATAACAATTCCTATTATCTTAAATATAATTAATACAATCGGATCAGATTTTGGTGAGATACTCCAAGATGGAAGTGATATCTTAAATGAATATGGAATTTTAAAACAGTCTAAGAGACTTATACAAACTCCAGATATTCAAGATGAAGATAAAGCAGAAAGTATTATAGTGACACAAGGTGAAATTAAATTTCATAATGTATCATTTCAATATAAAGGTGAGAAAAAACGTACATTTGAAAATTTAAATATCACTATTCCAGCAAAACAGAGAATTGCTTTAGTTGGATATTCGGGATCAGGAAAGACAACATTTATTAATTTAATTAATCGTACTTTTGAAATAAATTCCGGAACAATAACAATTGATCAAAAAAATATCTCTAAAATAACGCAAAAATCGTTAAATCGTGAAATATGCTTTGTTCATCAAGACACAATACTATTTAATCGTACAATTTTAGAAAATATTACATATGGATCAAAAGGATACGATATGAATGATGTTATTAAAGCCGCTAAAAAAGCTCATATTCACGATGTCATTATTAATATGCCGGATGAATATGGAACATTATGCGGAGAGCGTGGAAATAAGTTATCAGGAGGCCAAAAACAAAGAATTTTGATCGCTAGAGCAATTTTACTTGATAAACCTATTTTGATTATGGATGAGGCTACTAGCGCTCTAGATCAAATCACAGAGAAACATATTCAAGAGTCTATAAATTACCTTATGCAAAATAAAACTTCCATCATCATCGCTCATAGATTATCAACCATTCAAGCTTTAGACAGAATCTTAGTATTTGATCAAGGAAAAATAATAGAAGATGGTTCTCATAAAGAGTTACTTGAGAAAAAAGGTAAATATTATAAAATGTATCATGGAATTTTAGAAATTTAATTCTATAAAAGCCTTAGAATATATTATTAATTCATATATTCTTAGAATTTAATTCTATAATAAAAATCCTCAGTAATATCTCTAATAATGTAAATATGAAATTTCAATCTGATCTAAGTGAGAATATTATGAATTAGAGCTTTATTAGTTTTCTGCACATCTATTTTAAGCTCATTAAAATATCTTATAATATAGTATTTCAGCTCTTGTTTGAGACGATCATTTGACAATTCATAGTAACGCTGCAAATAAGAATCTAAAGCCAAAGCTTTATTTCGCATTTCTAAACTTAATTGATCTTTCTTTCTTTGAGATAAATGAGAAAATTCATGATCAAAATCTTTTTGAGAAACTAAAAAAGTATTTTGTTCGGACAGAAACTTCTCACGCACAGATTTCATTTTATCAGTCATCATAGTAAGCTCATCATTTAAGTCATCATGCTCTTTTTTTATATTTGATATAAAGGATTGTGAGATTTGCAATATATTCTTAGTTATATAACTCCGAGATAAAATAAAAAACACAATAATCGATAAATCTACTATTAAATAAGCCCAGATCATTTTTTTACCTCACATAAATTTAATTTATTTTTTAAAATATCGATTTCTTTTTTAAAGTTTAATTTCATATCATTTTCAAAGGCTGATCGCTTTGTTGAAATATTCTTTTGTAAATCTGTATATTTTTTATCAAAACTCTTTTTTATTTCTTGTTCATGTTTTTTTGTAGCTATATCAAGCATTTTTTCTAATTGCTGACATCGATTCTGTTTATAAATATTATAATCTTCATATATTTGATCAATTTGTTTTTGATAGTTTAATACTTTAATTTTTAAATTATCTATCTTCTTTTGAGTTTCTACTAAATTATTATTACGATCATATAATAACTTTTGTATTTTAGGAAATACAACAAAGGATAGAAATATATTAATAAGAATTATAGTGATAAACACCCAAAACATTTCAGAAAAATATGTCGAAAAGTTTAATTGTGGAACATTAATCATATCTGGTATTTATATTATACAACAAAAAGTAGAAGCATTATAATCATAAAAGCCATTAATAGAGCTAGTTCAGCAAAAACCACTCCAATCATAGCTCTTGTAAACAATTCTCCGCTTTTACTTGGATTTCTTGCAATTGCATTTAACAAACTACCAAAGATCATTCCGACCGCCAAAGCTGCTCCTGCCATAGGAATTCCAAGTAAACCAACTGCTAATAATTTCATACTCATAATTTTTACTAATTTTTTATTATTCTAAAACAAAAACTTTTTAAAATCAATTATATTTTGTAAAAATTTGATTAAATTTCAAAATTAAAACAAATCAAGAATATTTAACTAATGAAGGTGAATAGCATCTTTAATATAAAACACACTTAAGAGAAAGAAAATATAAGCTTGAATACAAGCAACAAACAGTTCTAAAGGAACAAGAATTAACATAAACAAAAAAGGCATAAAACAGAAAATTATAAAGTAGCTACTAAACAACATCAAAACCATATAAGAAAACACTTTTAATAATATATGTCCAGCCATCATATTAGCAACCAATCTTGCCGTAAGTGTAATAGGACGAAATATAAAACTAATTAACTCAATTATAAAAACTAAAGGAATAATATATGTAGGCAATCCTTTTGGCGCAAATAAGTTAAAGAAACGCAAACCATGTAAATAGAATCCTAATGCAATACTATATAACCATATAATTAAAGCTAAAGCTAAACATACACTCACATGAGAAGTTACTGTAAAACCAATAAAAGGCACCATACCTAATAAGTTAGATAATAAAACAAAAATAAATATCGAGGTTAAAAAAGGAGTATATTTTAAATAATGCTTTTCTCCTAAATTTTCTTTACAAATATTAATAGTAAAATCAAATATCAATTCAATAAAAGCTTGAAACTTGTTTGGTATGTTTGTTAATTTTAAAGTACCAAAATAAAATAATACAAAGATTAATAACATTATTATAAACATAGAAACGGTACCATTAGTAATATTAATATTAATGCCGAATAATGTAAATTGAAATAATATTTTTAATGCAAATTGTCCAAAAAGATCCATTTTTTATACAAAGGTTTACAATATAATACTATACTTACTGATAAAAAAAAAGATATTCATAATAATATTTATCAATTTATTATTTTTATTATAAAATATATTATATGATTAAATAACAACGCCTATAATTACAACTTAATATTTATGATATTATTTTTTTAAGGCTTTTAAATGATAATGTAGAATTAATAAAATAAACTATATTATGTTAGATATAATCAGTAAATTATATTCTCTATTTAGCCCTATCTACGCCATGCTAGTATTTATAAAAAATAATATAAATACAATTTTAATAACTACTATATGTTTAATAACGGGAATCTCAGTTATTTATGATGAAAACCCTTTGTCTGTAATATCAGATCTACTAAATAAATTTATTAATACGTTTAAATAATTGGTAATGATTTTTTAGACTCATCAATTAAAGCGCGCACTCTTGCTCCTGTACCACAAGGAACCATCTTACCTACTATAACACTTTCTTGTATACCTTCTAAATAATCTGTTTTACCAGCAATAGCGGCTTCAGTAAGAATTCTAGTAGTCTCTTGAAAAGATGCAGCGGATATAAAGGAGTCTGTATATAAAGAGGCCTTTGTAATTCCTTGAATATAGTTTTTAAATTCTACTACTCTCTTTCCCTGCTCTAATAAAGCATTATTTACTCTATCCATTTCAGTTTTTGATACAATATCATTTTTAAAGAAGTAACTGTCTCCACTATCAATCACTTTAACATAGTTAAGCATTTTACGAATAATCACCTCAAAATGTTTGCTATATATATATACTCCTTCTTCATTATATATCATAGAAATTTCTTGAATCATATACTGCACCAAGCTATCCACACCTCTAGCATCAAGTAATTCTTCAAGATTTAACTGACCGTAGCATATATAATCTCCTTTTTTAACCTTTTCTCCGTTTTGCACGACAACAGATTTATGTTTTGGTATTACATATTCATAGGTTTTATCATGCTCAGTTTTAAGTAAAATTAATTTTTTATTTTTATAAATCTTAGAGAAAGAGATAACTCCATCATCGTAAGCAAGAACAGCGGCTTGAGCCGGTTTTTTAGCCTCAAACATATTTTCCACTCGAGGCAAACCTCCTGTAATATCCTTTGTTTTTATAAATTCTTTTGTCATCATAGCTAAGGTATCACCTCTTCTAACCTGGGCATTATTCTCAATTAATAATATTGTTTTTGGTTGTAGATATACAGTAGATTTTCCTCCTTCTACAGAACTCGAAATAATTTCAACAGCTGATTTTAAAGATCCAAATTCATAAATAGATCTAATATTCATTCCAGTCTCTTCATCATAAGAAGTGTATAAAGTCTTGCCATCAATAATATCAACAAAATTTGCAACTCCGTCATTATCTGCAATAACAAGATGGTTATGTTGATTCCAATCGGCTATTTTTTCACCTCTAGTCACTTTATCTTTATCATAGAAATATATACGACTTCCATACTGTAATCTAGATTTTAATACCAATTCATTTTTAACATCATACAATGATACAATACTGTCTCTACTCATGATAACTGATTCATTATTACTATTTACAGCATATACTAAGTTATCATATTTTACATAACCATCTTCAATAGCCTCAATACTAGAGGTATTTGAAATTCCTTGAGCGGCTCCTCCAGAGTGAAAGGTACGAAGAACTAATTGCGTAGTTGGCTCACCAATAGACTGAGCCGCGATAATACCGACCGCCTCACCTTGAGCCACAAATCGACCAATAGTTTGATCAATTCCGTAACATTTAGAGCATACGCCTTTTTTAGCTTTACATTTTATAACAGAACGTACAACAACTTCTGTAATACCATTAACATTAATAACTTCTAAACTATGTTCGTTAATAATTGTACCTTTAGCAAATAGCACAACTCCATTTTTGTATAAATTTTCACAAAGTATTCTACCGTCCAACTGCTCTCTGGAAAAACTTACATCTATTGAAACTTCCTTATTTAAAACAAACTTAATTCCTTCTTCTGTTCCACAATCAAACTCAGAAATAATGATATCTTGAGCAGCAACAACTAATCTTCTTGTTAAATAACCCGATGTTGCAGTTTTCAAAGCGGTATCAGATAACCCTTTTCGTGTTCCATAAGTAGAATCAAAATATTCATTAGAGGTCAATCCGGTTTTAAAATTAGATTTAATAGGAACAGATAGAACTTTTCCATCAGACTTAGTCATCAAACCTCTAATACCAGATATTTGTCTCATTTGATCAGCCGACCCCCTTGCACCAGATAGATACATTAGATATAAAGAATTATAACCATTTACATTTGACACAACTGAATTAATATCAGTTCTATAGTTTTTAAATTCGGTCATCATTTCAGATGATATATTATCAGTGCAGTTTGACCATACCTGAATTGATTTACTATACCTCTCTTCTCTGGTAATCATTCCTTCCATATATTGTCTGTTTAATTCATTTATTTCGTCTTCAGCCTCACCAACTAAAACATCTTTTTTATCTGAGGTCAAAAGATCATTAATTCCAAGGGAACACCCTGAAATGGTAGCATACTTAAAACCCAATTTCATAGACTGATCTGAGAATCGAACCATTTCCGCATTACCAGATTGCAATAAGATTTGATGCAAAATAGTTGGAATATTTGATTTTTTAATTTCTACATTAATCATATCAAATGGCACAGCCTCTGGTAATATCTCTAATAATAGCACTCTTCCAACAGTTGTAGAGTATTTTTTATGCTGAAAATAAAAATTGATTTTTGCATGCAAAGTAACCATTTGAGTCTCTAAGGCAAAATGAATTTCTTGAAATGAGGAAAAATTTTTTCCTTCTCCTACTTGATTATCAAGCTCTTTAGTTAAGTAAAATAATCCAAGAATAATATCTTTTTGTGGCGCAATAACAGAATAACCGTTTGCCGGATTAATTATATTATTTGTTGACATAATTAAGTTACGCGCTTCAATCATTGACTCTAATGAGACTAATAAATATACAGACATTGTATCTCCATCAAAATCAGCATTAAAAGCCACACAAACAAGAGGATGAATTCGAATAGCTTTATGATGAGTTAAGACAATTTCAAAAGCCTGAACTCCTAATCTATGCAGAGTTGGAGCTCGATTCAATAGGACGGGATATCCATTTGCAAGTTCATGCAATACCTTCCAGACATCAGTAGATTTCTGGTCAACCATCATTTTCGCAGATTTAATACTATCAACAAAGCCCTCTTTAATGAGACGATTGTATAGCATTGGTCTAAAAAGTTCTAAAGCCATTAATCTAGGAATTCCACATTGGTGCAATTCTAAATCCGGACCCGGAACGATGACTGATCGACCAGAATAATCAACTCTTTTTCCTAATAAGTTTTGTCTAAACCTTCCTTGTTTACCTTGCAACATATCACTTAAGGATTTATAAGGTCTTTTCTGAGAAGTCATTAGGGGTTTTTCTCTTTTTCCATTAGCAAACAGTATATCTACAGCTTCTTGCAATAATCTTTTTTCAGTTTTAATCATAAATTCAGGAACATTCCAAGCGATCATTGATTTTAATCTATTATTTCTACGAATCACTGTTCTATACAATTCATTTAAGTCAGAAGAAGCAAATCTTCCAGCGTCTAACATCACAAGAGGCCTTAAAGAAGGAGGCAAAACCGGTAAAGTAGTGATCACCATCCACTCAGGCTTATTTCCAGATACAATAAAATCATTAATAATTTTTAATCTTTTCATAATTTTTTTCTTATTAGTCTCAGATTTAATAGTATTAAATTCTTGCTGCAATATATCTCTCTCTTCAACTAGATTAATATTCTTTAAAAGCTCTAAGACCGCACTTCCTCCTGTCTTAGCAACAAAAGCCTCTTCTCCATACTCAGCTACCATCTCTTCAAACATATCAATTGTAATAATCTGATTTTTTTTTGTTTTAGTAATTCCGCTATCTATAATGCAATATTTTTCATAATATAATACCTGCTCAATTTCTTTTAATTGTATTCCTAAGAGATTGGCAATATGAGAAGAAGTAGATTTTAGAAAAAGTATGTTAACAACAGGCACTGCTAAATTAATATGGCCTATTCTTTCTCTTCTAACGCGAGAAGTCGTAATCTCAACTCCACATTTGTCACAAACAATTCCTTTATATTTGATTTTTGTGTATTTTTCACAAAAACAAGTATAATCTCTCACTGGGCCAAATATCTTCATGCAAAATAAGCCATTAGGCTCAGGTTTCCAAGTTCTATAATGAATGGTCTCTGCTAAAGTGACTTCTCCAAAACTTTCTTTTAAGATTTTATAAGAACTTTTTAATTTTATTTGAATAGTATCAAATACCGATCTATCGAACTTCATTGTCATAGCCTTACCTTCTGTTATTTGTGTTATTGAAATTATCGTCTCTATCTGAGACAGTATCTTCATCTGAGCTATCTTCATCTGAGACAGTATCTTCAGACGCGACAGTATCTTCATCTGAGCTATCTTCATCTGAGAGAGTATCTTCAGACGCGACAGTATCTTCATCTGAGCTATCTTCATCTGAGCTATCTTCATCTGAGACAGTATCTTCATCTGAGACAGTATCTTCAGACGCGACAGTATCTTCATCTGAGAGAGTAGCTTCATCTGAGCTATCTTCATCTGAGGCCTCATCTTCAACCCCCTCTATCAAAGAAGCTTCAGAACCAGTTAGCATTAATTTTTCAAATTGATTTTTATCATCATGTTTAGCCTCTGCTGCTCCTCCTGCCTGATGATTGTAGAGATAATCAAATCTAGTGCTAATAATAATATCAAAACATAATGCCGCGCATTCTTGCAACATAACTTTAAAAGACTCAGGAATTCCAGGTTGAAAGTAATTTTCATCAGCCACAAGAGATGAATAAAGTTTATTTCTTCCTTTTATATCATCAGATTTATCTGTATACATTTCTTGCAAAGTATGAGCGGCTCCATGAGCTTGAAGTGCCCAAAATTCCATTTCTCCAAACCTCTGTGCTCCTGATCGTTTTTTACCTCCAATTGGATGTTGAGTGACCAGGCTATAATCTCCAACCGATCTCGCATGCATTTTATCTACTGCTAAATGCGATAATTTTAACATATATTTATATCCAACAGTTACTTTTCGATCATAGTATTCTCCAGTAATACCATCTCTCAACTTGACCTGACCAGAAGAATCTACTCCTGCCAGTTCTAATAAACGCTGAATGTCTTTATATGACGCGCCATCAAAAACTGGTGTAGCAAAAGGAATTCCTTTAGATAAATAATAGCAAATTTGTTTAAATTCAGTATCATCCATATTATCAAATTTCTCAATTAAATCATCACATCCTCGATAAATCTCTGTTATATAGTTTCTAATACTTTGAATATTCATATCTTTCGTCTCATCAAGCGCTGAAATCATATTATGCACCTTGTCTCCCAAAACCTTTGATGCAAAACCTAAATGAGTCTCAAATATTTGACCAATATTCATACGCCCAGGTATACCTAAGGAGTTTAATACCATATCTATTGGCGTACCACAGTCCATGAAGGGCATATCGTCAATATCAACAATTGCAGACACAACTCCTTTATTTCCATGTCGACCAGACATTTTATCTCCAACTTCTATTTTTCTTTTTGAGGCAATATATACTTTTACCACTTTTAAAACTCCTTGAGGCAAATCATGACCTATATTCATCAACTTCATTTTTCTATTGAACTCTTCATCAATTTTTTCGATAATCTTATTAAAACCATCTTTTAATCTCATCAACTCAGACTTTTGCGCTTCATCGCATTCTTTTTCTATCAAGTCGAAATTTAATTCAACCACTTTTCTCTTTAATAATTTTTCTAATTTTATAAGTGTAACGCTTTTTATAATATTAACTTCTTTTTCTCGAGTAGATGTAATTTCTTTTAACTTTTTCTTTTCAATAAACAGCGTTCTATCATCTTTTTCAACTCCGCGTTTTGTAAAAACCTCAACATTAATAACCGTTCCGAAAGTACCAGAAGGAACAAATAGGGATGAATTTTGTACGTTTGATGTTTTATCTCCAAAAATAGCTCTTAATAGCTTTTCTTCTGAGGTTAATACGGTTTCACTTTTTGGAGTAATCTTACCAACGATAATATCGCCAGGAATGACATCTTCTCCTATACGCACAATTCCTACTTCATCTAGTTTCATCAAAGCGACTTTAGATATATCTGGTATATCAGAAGTTATTTCTTCAGAACCTAGCTTAGTATCTCTAACTTGAACCTCTAAAGTCTCAATATGAACAGAAGTAAAGCAATCGTCTTGAACTAATCTAGAAGATAAAATAATAGCATCCTCATAATTTAATCCTTTCCAAGGCATAAATGCAATTAATACATTTCGGCCTAAAGCAATTTCTCCCCCGTCAATAGCCTGACCAGAAATAAGCATATCGCCTTTTTTGATTTTTTGACCAATGGTTATATTATTAATTTTTTGGTGTATAAAGGTTTTGTGATTTGAATAGTCGAACTTAATTAAATCATATACAGTTACAGGATTAGTATCTGAATTATTCTTTATAATGATCTTTTTGTTATCAACATATTCAACCACTCCGTCATCTTCTGCAAAGACGCAAACTCCAGTATCTTTTACAACGTACTTCTCTATTCCCGTTGCGACTAAAGGAGAATCTGTATTTAACAAAGGAACTGCTTGACGCTGCATATTTGAACCATATAGACTTCTAATGGCATCATTATTATTTAAAAAAGGTATATGGGCGGCGGTCAAAGAGACGAACTGCATCGGAATAATCTCAACATAATTGACCTCATCGCGATTACAAAAAGAGACTTCATCTTTATAACGACACTGTATAACATCATTTAAAATCTCTCCTTGTGCACTAAAGTTTTCTAACGTACTAATGACTTTTTTATTATATTGCTCCGTCGCATTTAGGTAATGTATTTCATTAGTCCTTTTACCGTTTTTAACAACATAATAAGGAGCGGTCATAAATCCATATGCGTCCACCGATGAAAATAATGCTGGAGAATTAATCAACCCAGTGGTTCCACCCTCAGGAGTCTCAATAACACATAGACGACAATAATGACTTGGGTGAACATCTCGAACCTCAAACGTTGCTCTTTCTTTTAACACTCCTCCCGGACCCAAAGCGGATATTCTTCTTTTATGAGACAAAGCGGAGAGAGGATTTGTTTCATCCATAAATTGAGACAATTGAGATAAAGTGAAAAACTCTTTTATAACCGAATTTAAAGGCTTAATACCAAAAAAATTTACTGGCAAGCAAGTTTCGGGATTAATTTCAAATGATTTTTCTTGCAACTGTCTTGATATTCTTAAAACACCCATTCTAAATTGATTTTCTACCAACTCGCCAACCTGACGCAGTCTTCGATTACTTAGATTATCTATATCATCCTCATTATCTTGAGAAGATTTCATCTTATTTAAAATTCTTAAAGTTGAAATAACATCGTCCGTCGTAAGTAAAGTGTTATCTAGATCAATATTGAGCGAAAGTCTTTGATTAATTTTAAATCTACCCACATGAGATAAATCATATTTTTCAGCAGAAAAAAACATATTGTAAATAGATTTCTCCATAATATCAATATCATCAATCTCTGAATTTCCTAAAGCGCGAATAATGGAAAGAACAACATCGGCCTTGGTCTCAGTTGTGTCGTTATTTAAGGTTTCCAAAATAGCGGCACCATAATCTATAGTAGTTAGAGCGGTTGGTATTTTTTTAATTCCTAAAGACTCTATTATCTTTAAAGATTCTTTTGTTATAACAGAACCAGCCTTAAGTACAACTTCATTGTTTGCATTACAAATATCCTGATAAAGATACTTATTAAGCATTTGCTCTTCATAGAGAATAATATTTTCTACATTTAAATCTTTTATTCTTCTTAATAACCTCTTAGTCACCTTAGAACCAGATTTAACAATCACCTCTCGTGTTTTACTATCAATCACAGGAAAATAAACATAGTTAACATCACCTAAATAATCAAGCGCATTTTGTTCATACTCAGAGGAGCCTAAAATCTGACATTCTGATTTTTTATAAAAAGTACTCACAATCGAAGATCTATCATATTGTAAAAACTTTAGAAAAATAGTGACAGGAAGTTTTTTTTTTTTATCAAGTTGAAAGTATATACAGTCTTTTTGATCAAAGGTAAATGTAATCCAGTCTCCTCTCGCAGGAATAATTGTAGCATTATATAATTCTCGCCCAACTGTGTTATTTTTACCTTTATCATGACCAAAAAACACACCTGCAGATTTATGCATTTGACTTACAACGACTCTTTTAATTCCGTTAATCATAAAATCTCCATGCTCTGATATCATAGGAATATCAGCTAAAAAAACCTCTTGGTCTTTAAAGGAGACAGGGCTTTTATTGCCCTTATCATCTAATTGAAACAAAATTAATCGAAATGTAACAATTAAGCTATAACTATAAGTCATAGCATTTCTCTTACAATCTTGAAAATTATACTCGGGTGCCTCTAGGCGATAATCTAGAAATTCCATAATTAAGTTTTTATTCTTAATTTCGACAGGAAAAACAGATTTTAATACTTTGTAAATACCACTTAATTTTTTATCTATATTTAAACCTAAAAACTCTTTATAAGAACTAATTTGAAACGATAATAGATCTGGTAACGTTTCCTGGTTAAATTTGACTTTGTTAAAGTGCTTACGAAAAATTCTTTTATATTGAATCATAAAACAAATGTAGTAAAGATACAAACATCTTAACTCAAAAAAAATGAATAAGCAAGTGGATTTATAAAATTTTTTTAAATTTTTTTTGGCTCCTCAAGTAGGGATCGAACCTACGACCCTCTGATTAACAGTCAGATGCTCTACCGCTGAGCTATTGAGGATTACGACAAATAATAATAAAAAAAATTTATTATGTCAAGCCCATTATTTATAAAAATGTTATTTGTTTTTATTTATATTATGTTATATAATAACTTTATAGACCTTTTTCTTAAAATGACAACATTGATAAAAGAAGATAATAATCAAATAAACGAGGATAAACCAGATATCGTAAATCAATCCAATGAGAACACTAAAGTATATAATGAAAATACATCAGAGAACTTAAAAACTGATAATTCATTAAATGCAATTAAGCTTTCCTCAAAGGCCATAACAAGATTATGCGCGATTCAAGCTTTATATATTCATTTATTGCATGAGAAAGATATTATAACGACAAAAGATTTTGTTCGACAATATTTAAATGATATATATGGATTTAAAAAAAACACAGAAATCGATAAAGACTTTTACTTGACTTATAAAATCAATAGAACCATGTTAGACACCTTGACAAATTACTTTCAAGAAAACTATAAAACGAATCAAGCCACAATTGATAAATATTTATATATCAGTTCAACTAAATTATCGCCGATATTTATAGCCGCATTTCATACTGCCATTAATGAACAAAAAAGTTTAAAAACTCATTCTTCAATTTTAATGCAAGTATATGTTGATATAATCGCGAGCTTTGGTTTTTCAAAATCTGAAATTGATTTATTTCATGCAATACTTGATTTAATTTTAAAAGAAACTTGACAACTGATCTGTTTATTTGTAATATAAAAATGTAAAGCGAATATGGCGAAATTGGTAGACGCTCAGTGTTGAGGGCGCTGTGTCTTTTAGACGTGGAAGTTCGAGTCTTCTTATTCGCACAAATTCTTTATGCTCTAAGATCCTATTCTTATTCGCACAAATTCTTTATGCCCTAAGATCCTATTCTTATTCGCACAAATTCTTTATGCTCTAAGGTCCTATTTTTGTAAATTAAAATTTTAAATAAATATATTAATATCTCTCTGCTCTAGAGGAGAATCGAACTCCTGGCCTTTTCCTTACCAAGGAAACGCGCTGCCACTGTGCCACAAGAGCTTAAGCAATTTTAATATACCATATATTATACTAAATTGCAAACATTCTTATAATTATTGATATTTCTTTGTAAAAAAAGAAAAACATTATAAAATAGCATTATGAAGTATTTGATATTTATTATTTTTTATGCCTTTAGTGCACAAGATATGACTTTTGAAAACAAAAAAATAGAAATGAAAGAACCTTATACCAATTGCAAATTTATAAAATGTAAAATATACTCTCATCAACCTACATCTCAAACATTTTTTAATTGTGAATTTGATCAATCTGATCTATCCGAATTAATATTAGATAACGCTCATATAAGCTATTGCGGTTTTAATAAAACAATACTTCCAAAAAAAATATATAATAGTAAATTAATTCACTCAACGATTTTTAACTCTAACTTAGATTCTCACATCAATAATTCTTACTTACAAAATATTAAAGTATATAACTCAAATATCTTAAACAAATGGAATAATAATATTATATATAAATTATATATTGAAAAATGCAGCTTATCAATCACTATGGATGATATATTCAACATTTCTTATTTTTCAATCGTGAGATCAAACCTATCTAACTCTAATATCATCAACTGCAACTTTCAATACTGCGAATTTGATAATTTAAATATGACTGGATCTACTTTATATAAAGCTATATTTACAGGATGTAGAACTAATAATATTTTATTTCAAACAAATGTTTTTGGTTACTGCAACTTTAATCATTGCGAAGTAAGCCTAACATCATTTATTAAAAATAATCTTAGTGCTTTGAAGTTTTATAAATCATTTATATCTCAGTCAGCATTTGAAGAAAACAATATTTCTGAGTTATACCTGACTAAAAACTTTATTTTAAAGTTTAAATTCAATAATAATATTAATAAATTTTGTGAAATATATAAAACATATATTAAGAAAGCTTCTTTTTTAGCTAACAAGATTCATGAGCTAGATTGTAGATTATGCGGTGTATATAAATCCAATATTGACTTTAAAGATACTAAATCATGCGACATCGTTCAAACAAACTTTGTAAAATCCAATATACAAAATACGAGGCATAAAGATAAAGTATTTATTAATTGCTATTTGCAAAAAAATACAAATCTTATAGAAGATATGAAGTTACTCCTTTGTAATTTAAATAACAGTCAATATATTTCAAATCAAAATTTATCCTATTTAGATATTGATAATAAAAAGCTTGAAAATTGCGATGTGACATTTGCTAAAACAAATAAAAGCATATTAAAAAAATGCGTTTCAAAAAATATATTTTAATATTATTTTTTATCTAAAAATTTATTGTTTTTTATTTTTTCAGCACGATATATAACATTATTTAAAAATGATTTATCAAAATCATCATAATCTTTATTTAAATTTTTTATCGAATTATGTATTTTTAAAATACTTTTTTTACTAATTAAAATATTTGAAATCAATAGATCTAGTTCAAAAAAGATTTTTTCAAAATTTTCAGCTTTATTGTTATTATAGATACTAATACGAGCAAGACTGATCATATGAATTAATGATATAGGGCCAACAATAAATATATTGCTTTCATTAGCATTTTTTATAATTGAAGGATCTTCTTTATAAAGTCTTTCCAATAAACTATCTGATGGAATATAAAGCAGTGTGACAATACTTGAAAATTCATAATTCATATCATAAACCTTTTCACTATAAAATTTTTTTTTTAAATCTCGAATTTGGTCTTTAATTAATTTAGCAGACTTTTTACCATCCATAAAAAAAGTCGATGCTTTTGCGTCAATAATTATTGTGCTTTTATTTGGCAAAAATACAATCGCATCCGGACGATATATATCGCCTTCCCAAGTCTTGATAGTATATTGCAAATTATAATCAATATTTTCTACCAGGCCTGAGTTTGATAAAATATTTGCTAAAGAAATTTCTGATAATTTTCCACTTTGTTGCGGATGAAATAACATTTGTCTCACCTCATGAGCGCTAGCAACATCTTTGTTTAAAAGCGATAACATTGAGCTATGTTTGTTTAAATCATTTTTTACATCATTAAACTGAGATTTGACCTTATCAAAAATTTGTTTTTCAA
Source organism: Rickettsiaceae bacterium (assembly GCA_965658815.1). Classification (GTDB taxonomy): domain Bacteria; phylum Pseudomonadota; class Alphaproteobacteria; order Rickettsiales; family Rickettsiaceae; genus CBFHTC01. The sequence goes on along the minus strand of CBFHTC010000002.1, from coordinate 40,758 downwards.
ATAATTCATTATGATTAATAAATCTATTTTCTAAATCCTTTTTCTCTCTATCATAATTTGTAATAAGCTTTTGACTCATAACATCAACCAAAGTTTTAATTTTATCTGAAGAATATAAATTTTCTAATATTAGATTTTTCTGATATAACTGCTCTTTTAAACTTTCAATTTCTTTATTATAAAGATTTGTTAAAAAATATGATTTATTAGTAAAGTGAAATATAGTAAATAAATTTATAATAATTAAAAGTAGTATAATGTAATGAAGTAGCATATTACTTTCTTCTTCTCAAAAATGCCGGAAGATCTAATTCACTGTTATCAGTATTTGAATTATAATTATTTTGCTTTTCTGATAAAGAGGAATTTGCACTAGAAGACTCAGTAGAGCTTTGCCACATAGGATTAGTATAGCTAGGTCTGGATTCCGATGCAGCATAAGATAAACCAGATGAACTAGAGCTAGCAAAAGGATTAGAGTTAGAGGTAATATTACCTAATCCACCAGCAAGTTCAATTTCTTTTACAGGATCGGTGATACCGGTTGCAACTAAAGAAACTCGAATAAAGTCTGCATTTTTTTCGTAAACTGAACCAAATATAATAACACATTCATCATTTTTCATAGCCTTTTTAACCTCGTTAACCGCTTCGTCGACCTCATGTAAAGTTAAATCGTCACCTCCAGTAATATTAATTAACAAAGACTTAGAATCTTGAATAGAACTGTGGTCTAATAAAGGATTATTAATAGCGGCTTGAGCGGCTCTCAAGGCTCTGTTTTCACCTATCGCCTGACCAATACCCATCATAGCTCTGCCTTTTGCTTTCATAGTGTTTCTTATATCAGCGAAATCACAATTTATCATTCCAGGCTGAATAACAAGATCAACAATAGATCTAACTGACATATATAGTATATCGTCAACCGCTTTAAAAGCTTCGTGTAATTTTGTCGAAGTATTGGAAATAGAAAGAAGGTTTTGGTTATGAATAACTATTACAGTTTCACAATATTTTTTCAAGTCAGTAATTGCTTTTTTTGCTATTCTTTGTCTTGGCATTCCTTCAAAATAAAAGGGAGTTGTTACAACTGCAACTGTCAAGATGCCCATTTCTTTTGCTATTTGCGCGACTAACGGAACAGAACCACTACCAGTTCCTCCACCCATACCAGCTGAAATAAACAACATATCTGATCCAGATATACGCTCTCTAATTTCATCAGCAGATTCTTCAGCAGCTTTAAGCCCAGTCTCCGGATTTGCTCCAGCCCCCTGACCTTTAGTTAACTTAACCCCTAGTTGTATTTTGTTTTCAACAGAAGATAAATTTAAAGCTTGAATATCAGTATTAGCCACAACAAAATTCACTCCTCCCATAGTATCACTACTAAACATTCTGTTCACAGAGTTTCCTCCACCTCCACCTAATCCAATAACAGATATAGTTGGCAAAACATTGTTTTTATTAAAATTCATATAACAATTATTAGTTTAACAGATATTACTCTAAAAAAATCAAAAAGTCAACTCAAAAATATATTTTTTTATTTTTTTTTACAGGTATATAAAATTATTTTGAGACACGGCCTTGAAGCTCTTGAATGACATCAATAACTTTTTTGTTCAACATAGCATTAGCCTCATCAGTTTCTATTAATATATCAAATTTCTGTTCTATTTTCGTAATAATATCAGTCGCCTCTATGGAATCAACTCCTAATTCGTTTAGTGATTTATTGATATCAATGTCATCAGCAGGTTTATTTATAATTTTTCCTATAATTTCTTTAACCGCTTTATGGTAGCTTAGAGTCATGATTTTAATTGATTATAATTCATAATACAAACCTATTTATTGTAAGTCAATATATTTTATAGATTTATTATAAAATTTTTTGCTGTACAAAGTAAAGCAACAAAGCTTGATTTTTTTTTATATCATCCTCATCTGGAGTGTTTGTTACTTTTCTGATACCTAAATACAAGAAGTTATGATTTTCATACATAACATTCACCCTACTCAAATACAACATCGCTTTAATATTATCCTGATGAAAAGTTTCAACCCTCTGCAGCTTTCTTCTGTCATAATTCTTGATTCGTTTATTATTTTTATAGACAGCGCAGGTATATGAATCATTATTTCTTATATCAAATTCCTTTTTAATAGCCTGAAGTTCCCCATTACTGTTTAGTAAATGAAGATATTTATCATAACTAAATTTAGCGTACAAATTAGCGACTAAGAAACTAGTAATAATCGATGAATCCGAAGAGTTTTGCCGTTTCATCTCTACAAAACTTCGATCTTTTATTCTTTGATAAAAAGACATAGATTTATATTGAAAATCTATAAATTTTTTATACTTTAAAACTTTATTACGAGTAAATTCTGATCTAAAAACACTATCTTTCTTTAAATCAACAGCATTTGAATATAGACAAAGCAAAAAAAATATCAACTTAGGAAAACTCATTTTTCAGTAACTATATATTAATATATTAACATAGTATAATATTAATTGCAACATCTTTTGAAAAAATTTTCCATATAAGATATTTAACTAAAAACAACCTTTTGAACATCTGTAAAATAAAATTTTAATAATTTTTCAATCTGCCCCTGTAAATCACTGCTAGACAAAGAGCATCCAGAACAAGCTCCATCGAGCTGAATATGCACTATATTATTTTCAAATTTAATAAATTTCACATCTCCTCCATCTTGAACAACAGAAGGCAAAATCTCTTCTTGCATAATTTCAATAATAGCTTTTTCTTTTTCATCAAATTTTCGTTTTTGAACTACGACATCGGCCTCACTGACAACGATATCATAAGATGTATAAATCATATCATTATAAAATCCTAACCTTGCATTAAAATGATTGAAGACGAGATTCTCTAAAGCAAATATAGCTTTATTAAGATCAGATATATCTCCCTTAATTACACATGAAATACGTTTTTCAAAAAAAATAACCCTTTCAACAAAGTTGGTTTTAAATAAATCGTTAACAAGATCAGACTCTAAAGTGTTATCAAAGAATATATCATAACCTTTAAGGTTCACAATACTGTTAAAAGAAAAAGTCAAGACATTTTTTTCAATATCAAAAATGAATAAATCATTATTCACCGACTTTGTAAATAAAGACAATTGGGACTGAATAGCTCTATCTATAGCGATAAAGACATTATCTAAAACGTAGATCCATTTTGCCGACTCCTTTTTTGTAAGGGATATAAAAGAGGAGTTTATCAAAATAGAAGATACAAGAGAATCCTGTAAAATACTTTCAGCAAAAAAAGATTTATTCAAATTGTCTTGACTAAAAAACTCAGATTTAACAAATTTTTTATCTTTAAGATTTAGTAAAAATATTTTTGTATTATCACTAAAGGTATCAAGAAGCTCTATTGACAACGTTTACCATTTTTTTATCTTTACGATTTAAAGAACTAGCTCTGCAAAAATGCACAACGCCTTCCTCAACACTATATAAAGTATGGTCTTTACCCATCTTAACCCCTCTTCCTGCTAAAAATTTAGTACCTCTCTGACGAAGTATTATGTCTCCAGCTTTAACGGACTGATCTGAAAATTTCTTAAACCCCAGTCGTCTCCCGGCGGAATCTCCACCATTTTTGGTACTTCCACCCTGTTTCTTTTGTGCCATATCATTTACCTCAATTAATTGAAATTAACATTTTATATTGTCTGTGACCTTGTTTTCTTTGAGAATCTTTTCTTCTTCTTTTTTTAAAAACAATAATTTTTTTTTCTCGATATATTTTTTCCACTTTTGCTTTTAAAACACCTTTTGCATCAAAAACTATTTTTCCTGCGTCATCATAAGACAACAAAATATCTTTTATATCAAAAGAGTCATTTAATTCTAAATTAGAAATTTTATCTATAGAAAACCTTTTACCTTTTTCAAGCAAATATTGATTATTTGCTATTTTCACTAAATATTTCATATTACTAACGTAATTTTCAACATATTATAAACTATATAAATTTAAAAATCAACAAGGCGCCTCATAAATTTTTATGAAAAAAGCATATAATATGCTACAAAAAGAAAAAAATATAATATAATACTCAAAACTGAACAAAAAAATAAAACAATGAACTTAAAAATGTTTTTAAAAAGATCTTTTTATATTTTTTGTATTGCAATTATTATTATTACTTCTTACCAATATATCAATAGAGCAAATATCACTAAAAAAGAAGAAGAACCTCCAGTGATTGGGGGTGATAGGACAAATATTCAAACTAAAAAAACCACAATGAAATCATCGGACCTTTTTTATATATTTCTTCAAATCACATCATTAAAAAATAAAAAAAATATAATACAATATATTTGCTACGCTAGCGATCACGCAAAAGGCGAAGATTTAAAAACTTTATTAATAACACTTAACATAAATGAAGAACAAATTGAAATTAATATTTTAAAAAACATACAAGAGTTCATCATCCACATCATTGAAACGGAAGAGTAATTATAATATAATGTAATTAAAATTTGAGAAAAAATGAAAAAAGAAAAAGTCATAGTGGGTATGTCAGGAGGCGTAGATAGCTCAACAACTGCAAAACTATTACAACAAGAAGGTTACGACGTAATAGGATTAACTCTGAGGCTATGTAACGATGAATTAGTAAGTAAAACAAAAAAAGAAGCAACTCAGACCGATATACCGATTGAACAAAGGATCAGGGATAAACACGATATTCCAGAGAACCATATACAAGACGCAATAGATTCAGCAAAACAAATGCAAGTAAATCACGTCGTTCTTGATTTTGGAGAAAAATTTCAAGACATAGTTATAAATGAGTTTATTTCAAACTACACAGAAGGGAAAACACCTTCTCCTTGCGTAACCTGTAACAAAAGCGTCAAATTTGATGAGCTAATTAATTATGCAAAATTTGTCAAAGCGAACAAAGTTGCTACTGGGCACTATGTAAGAATAATATATAACGAGAATACTAAAACCAAAGAACTTCATCAAGGTAAATTTTTACATGGAGATCAAAGTTATTTTCTATCTATGCTAACACAAGACCAAATTGATATGCTATTATTTCCTTTAGGAGAATTTGAGACAAAAAAGGAGACGAGATTATTGGCGGAAAAACTACAAGTACCGACGGCAAACAAAAAAGCCAGTCAGGATATTTGTTTTACAGCAAAAAAGGGTCACGCAGATTTTATAGCTAAAGTAAATTCAGATTTTGAAAAAGAAGGCATAATAATAGACACAAATGGAAAAACTTTAGGCAAGCATAGGGGAATTATACACTATACAGTCGGTCAAAGAAAAGGAATAAATATAGCTCATAGAGACCCTTTATACGTTATCAAAATTGACGCAAAGTCAAATACAATCATTGTAGGAGAAGAAAAATTTTTATATCGAAAGACATTTTTATTAAAGAATATCAATTGGCTAAAAGAATCAAAAACTTTAGACAATTATAAACTGCAGGTAAAGATTCGAATTGGACAAAAGGCGGTGGCGGCGAAATTAAAAAAGAATAATAACATGGTCCTGGTTATTTTAGACGAACCCCAAAAAGGCATAGCACCAGGGCAATTATGCGCATTTTATGAACATTCTAGAGTACTAGGAGGCGGATGGATCATTTAAATAAAATAATGTGTAAAAAAAAAGCTTGACTTATAAAAAAAGTATTATAATATTAATTAATTGATAATACTGCAATGTTATTAGATATAAACAATATTCGATTTGATATAATATTCATAGCGCTATTTATGATAATTTTTATATTTGCAGGCAAACAAAAACCTCCAACAAATTTTGACAGCTTTATTAGAAATAAAGATAAAAGTTATTTTTTTATAATATCTCAATGGATCGTTTTGTATGTTTCTTTTAGGTATATAACTGGAAATTTTGAGTTTATTGTAAAAAAAGGTTATACGGCAATGATAATATTCTCTGTAATTGACCTTATAAGGAAAATTAATTATTCTATTTTATTTCAATATTACAAAATACCAAATCATATATTAACTCTTGGAGGAGCTCATTTTTACTTATATCAAAATAGATACTTGCAAATCTTAATTGGTATTTTAATTTCTATATCTTCAGTAGTTAAAACCTCCTTAGCGATTATAATGTTTAAATCATTTTTAACAAACAGTATGAAATTTGAACGCCCAACACTTATGATTTTCTTAGTACTTATAATTATAGCGATATATTTAACAACTCATGGAATGAGATTTGTAGGAATAACTAATAAAATTTATATGATCACTTTATTCATCACTTTATTCATCACATTGATTTTTGTGTTTTATAATTTATATATAAACTACACCTTACCTTTCAGCACATATGTAAATAATAATTTTTTAAACGAAAATGACATGTATATGTATATTATGTATATTTCAACAATCATGCCATTTATGAGAGCTGAGCAATATCATTTATTTAGAATATGTAAGTCTAATGAGCAAAAGAAATATACGCCAATTTTATCAGGAGTAATAATTTTTATTATAGGAATGGCCTTAATCGCTATTGTGGAATCAACACTGGTAGTAGACAATGATGCTAATTTAATAAACAATCAAAATAACACCATACAATTTTTTTCAAAAATACAAAATCAGATAATGAACAATATATTAAATGTGTATTATTACAAAATAGCAATGATATTTATTCTCTTTTTAGGATTGTTAACATCGATTGATATTCAAGCTATACTTTTCACGAGCTATATACAAAATGATATCTTTTACAAATCAAAAAATAAGCTACTTGTAAGTAAATTGAGCATTTTAGGATACTTAATAGTCTGTTTTTTGGCGCTATTTTTTGATTATTTAAATCTAAGTATTAACATACCTCAAATATTAACCGTAATATTTTCAATATACACAGCTATGTTTGGAGGAGTCTTTGAGGCCAAAGCGGTAGGTATAAAAATCAGCAACGAAGTCACTTACTATGGAATGGCTTCGGGCTTAATAGCATTATTTGTAACATCATTTTACTACGAGATTTATTTAGCAACCGTTATAGCTATTATAAGCAACATAGCAACTGTAGCGATTATGTCACATATAAAAAAAACACAAAGATAATTCTTTAAAATATTTACTGCTTGCCTATACTTTTATACTAATTGCGTTTAAAATGCCAGTGTAAAAAAAATTATCATATGATATACGAAATCACAATAATTTGTTTTTCTTTATTCTTTTTATTATTCTCTTTTACAGAAAACTCTGTAAAAAACTTAAAAGAATTTACACTAGGAAAGACATTCTCAAATTTTGAAATAATGATTAGCTGGATCGCTGTTATCGCTTCAGTTAGATATGTGGCCCAACTAATTATGCAATCATTTATTTTTGGTATATTCTCTATTATAGATCTAGCCGCAGATTTATTTCGTAAATATATTTACGCTTACTTGATAAGATACTTAGTACTGCCTATAAAAACTCCTACAATAAGCGAGGCATATGCAACTATATTTAAAACATCTAATAATATGCGAATGATAATGAGTATAGCTATATTGCTACCTCTCATTGGAGAATTGGCATCTTCTCTAATTTACTTAGATAAAATATTTACCTCTATATTAAATATTAAATATGCGTATGTATATGAAATATTTATTCTATTTGCAATAGCTTACTATACAACTAAAGGAGGAATTACATCTGTTATTAAAACTGATAAAATTCAAGTAGTGATTTTTTTATTAGTTATTCCATTTTTCTTAATGACCATAATACAAAATATAAATATAGATATATCAAAAATATCTTTTATATATCACGTGACGACAGATGTAAATGAAAATAATTTTCCGATACCATCTGTTAATTATGACAAAGTGCTCATGGAAATACTACCTATGATTATAATAGGCATTCTTCCTCTTCATAAAGCTTCAACATACCAGAGAGTTGTTACTTGTTCTTCAAGAAAACAGGCCGCTACAACTATGTTTATGAGCTCTAATGCAATTTTTATTTTTGGAGTCATATTCTCAGTTATCGGTATATGTATTAGAAATATTTACCACAATGAAAATGGAAACTTTAATGTTGATAAAAAATCAGATATGTTTTCTATTTCCTTTTTAATAGATAATATGAACGGAAGTGGAATGTATACTATATTATATAAAATAATCTTTATATGTGCGATATTGGCTTTATTTATGTCTACAGTTGACACTTTAGCAAACATATTATCCTCTTACGTTTCTAATGACATTTTGCATGGATATACCCTATCAGACTCTGTAAAAATCTCGATTGCAGGTTTTGCCGTCTGGTCTTGCTTTATCTTATCCTGGATAATATCTTACGTATATATACAAAATAATATTTCAATTACATATATATATAACATATCAATGTTCTTTGGATCTATATACACTTCTATGTTTGCTGGTATATTAGATATTTCAATAATAGGATTTGTGCCTAAAAGATCTCATACATTTATTGGTGCTGCTGTCGGAATAACAGTTAACATAATCATATGGTCATTATATCTTAATAAAGAATTATTTGCAGACAATATCTTATTGCTCCGTTATATCTTGCCTCTTCGAACTCTGATCCCTCTACTTTCTAATTTGACAACTGTGATAATATTATCTTTTTTTGCTAATCCTAAATTCTTTAAAAGAAAAACTATGGATGAGATTATAAATTACAAACACTAGAATAAAATATATTTATGAATAAAATATACTCTGTCAGCGAAATATCTAAATCCTTAAAATCACTTATAGAAAATAATTTTACATATGTTGAAATTATAGGAGAAGTATCAAACTTAAAAAAAACTGCTTCAAATCATACTTACTTAAATTTAAAGGACGAAGCAAATGTTTTATTTTGTACAATATGGAGTTTTAATAAAAATAAAATTCCTATATCACTAAAAGAAGGAGATAAAATAATAGCAAAAGGCAAAATTACTGCTTATGGAGGAGGCTCTCGATATCAATTAAATATTTTAGGAATTCAACTTGAGGGCTCAGGCAATTTGCTACAAGAGCTTGAAAAATTAAAAACCAAGCTTAAAGATTTCTTTGTACAAAATAGACCAATAAAAAAATATCCTACAAGCATTGGTATCGTTACTTCGTCAACGGGCGCTGTTATTCAAGATATACTACATCGTATAGAAGAAAGATATCCTATCAAGATAATACTTTCTCCTACCATAGTGCAAGGAAAAACCGCCGCTCAAGATATATGCAGAGCGATTGAAAAACTACAAGATAAAAACATAGATACCATTATTGTCGCAAGAGGTGGAGGGTCAATCGAAGATTTATGGTGCTTTAATGATGAAAATCTAGTAAAAACAATATTTAAATCAAAAATTCCAATCATTTCGGCTATAGGTCATGAAACTGATTTTACATTATGCGATTTTGCCTCAGACCTTCGCGCTCCGACACCTACCGCTGCCGCAGAGATCAGTACTCCGCATAAATCAAATATATTAGAAAACATCAAGTTAATAAAAAACAAAATTATCAATCATTTTAAATTTAAAATAGATTATCAAACAAAACACTTAAATATTATAGAAAATGATATAAAATATAATTCTCCAATTTTAAATATTATACAAAAACTTGATATTATAAAAGAAAAATTTAAAAACATTTCAATAACAAATGAGATTAAAACAAAAGCATCACATTTTCAATATTTATCAAATCAGATTTTTAATTATTATTTTCATACAATAAAAGATATAAAAAATCAAATAGAAAATAAATTCAATCACGAAATATATAAAATCGATAACACTATCAGTAAACCTCAATCAGATATTTTATCATTTATCAAAAAAAATAAAATAAGCTATATTACAAATATAAATAACAAAACTATATCTTCTGTAAAAGATGTACCAGATAAAATGTATATAAATTTTATTGATGGAAAAATAAAAGTCAAAAAAGATTTATTATGAACTTGATTTTTAGCGTTATTTGTTATATATTATATAGATATTAAAAAAAATATGCAAAAAGCAGCTAAAAACTTAAAGTCCGGAGAAATTATAATTTTAAACAATAAGCTTATGAAAGTTGAAGGAAATCCAAGTTTAGTTCAGCCAGGAAAAGGAGGAAGCTTTGCTCAAGTGACTTTAAGAGAGCTAAAAACAAACATAAGTCGAAATGAAAGATTTAAGACGGATGACAATATTGAAAAAGCATATTTAGAAAAAATAACAACAAATTTTTTATTTTTTGATGGTGAAAACTACGTATTTTTAGATAATAAAACTTTAGAACAATATGAAGTGAATAAAAGTCTACTATCAGATCACCAAAAAATGTTCTTATTTAAAGAAATTGAAGTCGAATTAGTTTTATATGAAGAAAAAATCATATCACTTCAGCTTCCGCAAAAAGTATCATTACAAATTATCGAAAAGGACCCTGAAATAAAAAAAGCACAACAGAACCCTTCGTATAAAAGAGCAGTACTAGAAAACCAGATAGAAGTAAAAATTCCAGCATATATACAAGAAGGGGAATATATTACAATTAAAACTGAAGATTTATCATTTGTAAATCGAGATAACAAAAAGGCACAGTTATGAATAAAAAATTTATTAATCCATATTTTATTATAATTACAATATATTGCTTATTAACTATTTTTTCAATCATCACATATAATAAATTTAATTTTTCCTTAAATTCAGCTTCAAACTCACATAACCAAGATCTTTTTCAAGAAATAGGCTCTATATATATAGATTTACAATATCAGCTAATGGGAACTGCTGGAACCTATATTATGTTATCGTATATGTTATTAACTCTTATTTATTTTATATATAGCAGAATAGAAACAATATCTAATTTAACAATTATTTTTATTATACAACTTATGAAGCTTGCTGCTTTTTTAAATATATTAGGATTAGGTATATTAAACCATTATGTAAATTTATTTAATTTTGGTATATTCCAAGATATCAGTAACCATTTTGTACATTATGGAATAATTTTTGCTCCTTTGTTTTTTATTATACAACTATACTTATTTAAAAGGGCAACTAATATATTAGTTCTCAATAACATATCTCCTAATCTAAAGCAAAACACTTCGCATTATAATAATAATATAAAAAGAAGTATACCAAAGAATGATTTTTTTTATGAAAAAGATAAATTTTTAATGCCTAAAACATCATTATTAAATAACTCAAATCAAGAAAAAGGTTTATTTGCATCTAATGAAGAACTAAGAAATATTTCAAAAGCTTTATTAAAACACTTAAATGATTTTGATGTACAAGGAAAAATAGTAAATGTAAAACAAGGTCACTTAATGCTAATTTTTGAGTTTCAACCTAATCCAGGAATTAAAAATACAAGAATCATAAGTTTAGCCGATGATATATCCCGAGTAATGGCAACTTCTTCAATTCGTATCGCTCATATAAAAAATAAAGATGTCTTAGGAATTGAAATACCAAAACATAAAAGAGCTATCTTTCATATTAAGGAGCTGATAGAAAATACACTATTTGTAAATACGGAACATGATATTCCTATAATTTTAGGTTATAATATTTATGGAAATCCTGTTATACAAGACTTAGCCCTGTCTCCTCATTTATTAATAGCGGGAACTACTGGTTCTGGAAAGTCCGTTGGACTAAATACGATTATTTTATCAATACTGTATAATTTCAATCCAGAAGAATGTAAATTAATTATGATAGACCCTAAAATGCTTGAATTATCAATATATAATGATATTCCTCATTTGTTAACTCCTGTAATTACCGATCCAGCTCAATCTTTATTAGCATTAAAATGGATTATCGAAGAAATGGAAAAGAGGTATAAATTAATGATGAAGATGGAGACAAGAAATATCAAAAACTATAACGCAAAAATATCTGGACTAATGAAAGATCAAAGTAACGTAAAAAAATCTAAAGTACAGACATCATTTGACCCAAAAAGCAATACTCCTATATATGAAGATATGACTTTAGTTTTAAAAAAAATGCCTTATATCATTGTAATACTTGACGAGTTTGCTGATTTAATGTTGACAACAGGAAAAGAGATAGAAAAATTAATTCAAAGAATTGCGCAAAAATCTAGAGCGGCTGGAATTCATTTAATCATGGCAACACAGAGACCTTCTGTAAATGTTGTGACAGGAATTATAAAGGCAAACTTTCCTCATAGAATTAGCTTTAAAGTAGCATCACAAATTGATAGTAGAACAATTATTGACAGAGAAGGAGGAGAAAAATTACTTGGAAAAGGAGATATGCTTTTTTCAAACTCTGTCGAAACCACAAGGGCTCATTGTCCCTTTGTAGATGAAAATGAAATAGCAAAAGTCGTCTCTTATTTAAAATCTCAAAAATTACCAGATTATATAGATATTCACAAAGATATGCAAAATAAAAGGGATGAAGAAGGGAGAATAGAAGAAAAGTCAAATTTAACATCAGATGATTTAAGTATCTATAAAGAAGCAATAAAATTAGTTCTCAAGCACAAAAAAACCTCTATTAGTTTTATTCAAAGGCATTTAAGAATTGGATTTAATAAAGCCGCAAGTATTGTAGAGGAAATGGAAAAAAATAAAATTTTAAGTCCTCAGAACGACAAAGGACAAAGACAAATATTAATTAATAATATATAAAAAAATTGACTAAAGGTATTTTCTTGCTATAATAGCTAATATCAAGAATCAAATGTACTTTTTACAATATTTATTATTTACACTGTTATGTGTTTTCTTATTGATATATTTTAATAGAAATATCTTTATATCTTATATTCCTTTCATAATTGCTTTTTACAATTATGAAAGAGTTAGTTTATCTAACATATCGTTTGGAAATCTATTACTATTTAATATTGACGATAAACTATCATTAGTATATATTTTTACTTTTTTAACTTTATTACCTATATCTATATATTATACTAAGATTTTTAATAATAAAATAACAAAACCAGAATTATATTTGATATGTTTTGCGGTATTTAATGGACTAATTATCTCGATATCTTATAATTTCTTTACATTATTTATATTTTATGAAATATTATCAGTTTTAAGTTTATTTTTAATGAATTATAATAAACTTTTAATAGAGCCGACAAAAGATTATATTTTATACGCCATCATTCCCAGCACTTTTTTAATTTTTATAATAATCTTCGACTATGAAAACACTTTATTGCCTTTTAATAAGGCCGAATTCTCAAAATATGAATTAATATTTATTATGATTTTTACAGCAAAAGCTTCTATATTACCTTCCTCAAGATGGATCATATCAGCTATGAAGGCTCCTCATTATATCAGCGCATTATTTCATAGCTGCTTAGTAGTAAAATCAGGATTAATATTTATACTACGATGTTTAACAAATTATAATCATGAATATCATTTAACAAAATTTAAGATATTAGATTTGTTTTGGAATTCAAGTATATTTTTTACACCGATTATCACAATTATAGTCTTTTCATTGTACGCAATGACAACCAATCATTATAAGACGATATTAGCCTCCTCAACCATCATCAATGTTTCTCAAATGATTTTATTAAACCAAAAAGAAAATATATTATTATACTATATAATATTTCACGCTTTATTTAAATTTACATTATTTGGACATTTGGGGTATATTTACCTAAAAACTAACATATATAATAATTTTTATTTAAAGAATCCCAACATATATGAATCTACTATATCATATATTTCAGTAGTTGGGTGTTTTTTTTTATCGGGACATATCTTCTTAAATGGCCTAAATATTAAGAAAAACGCATTGGATTTTTTAGATTATAAACTTTATTTCATCATTTGTTTCATGTCTTTTGTTTATAACAACAAGATAATCAAAGCAATTTTACAAGAGAGAGCGACAATAATGTTTATTACTTTTTTAACTTTATTTATTATAAATGGTTTATTTGAATATGCTATAATATTTTTTATTGCCTATACGATAATAGACTATATTCAATATAAATGGATTACATTAGTTTCTTTTTCATGTATAATACTCAATGAGATACTTTAATCAAAATGCATATTATTACAAATTCAAGATTTTGCGACCAATTTAAATTAAATGCGACATTATGCAAAATACCCAATATAAAAAACAAAGGAGAAAATTTTAAAGAATTTTTAATCAGAATCGGTAGTGAAATTATCAATCAGGAAAATCGTTTAACAGTACTGAATATTTATAAAAACCATAGAGAGATTGTGGAGTTAAATTGGAGTAAATTATCTGGAAAATCCATTCATTCTCTTACTTGTATTTTATGGAAAGATAAAAATCAAATAATTCGACATAAAATCATTAAAACTCGTATAAGGTTTGTGTACTTAAAAAGAATTGAAGCGGAGGATATATTAACATATGGTATAAAGAAAATCACAGGATCTTGGACCAATATATTTGGACTACCAATATACGAGATAAAAAGTATATATAATTCTGTGTATTTTTCGACTCAAAATTAAAGTATCCTGCAAAAATTTTAAATAATATTATATTAGTATAGTATATTAATGACAAATTTATTGTATAATATATTTAAATAATACAAATGAAATGAATAACTTAAATATAGTTTTAAATTACGATAAGGAGTTTAAATTAATAAATGACATTGTAGCTTTGGCTGATATAAAAGAACCTATCGAGATAACAGAAACAATTAATAATATAGCAAATACTATTAGCAATCTAAAAAAAGAAAACAATATAGTTAAAAATAACTTAATATCAAATAGCTATAAAGAGCAAAAATACTATTTATTGTTAACATACTATGAATACTTTAGAAATCAAAAAAATGACTTAAATATAAATCTAGTGAAAGATCAGATTACAAAAATAAGAATTAATATTTTAATAAAAAAAATACACGAACTCAATAACACACAAGATGCAAAAGAATTAATAGCTATATATAACACTTGCTCAAATGATATAATCAGTATAATTGAAAATCCAGAAAAAATGGTACATAATCATATCAAGTTATTTATAATATCTATTTACAAAGTTCTGGAAAGAATAAAAGATTTAAAAGATAATTTTAATTTAGATCCAAAAGCCTTATATCATTTATTAAAAGCGAACTATATACAAATTTGTACCAATAACGCTAAAGAAAAAGTTATACAAAGACTTGACTTAAAGCTAAATCCATACTAAGATATGGCACAGGAGGAGTGGCCGAGTGGTTTAAGGCGGTGACCTGCTAAGTCATTTTACGGAAACGTATCGAGGGTTCGAATCCCTTCTTCTCCGCCAAATTTTTTATAGAATTTTATACAAAAGCTTAATGAATAATAGCAAAAAAGAGTATTGTAAGGATATTTTGTGGCTTGAGGGAGAATCGAACTCCCGACACAAAGATTTTCAATCTTATGCTCTACCCCTGAGCTATCAAGCCTAACGCGTTATTTTAATAAATAACTAAATAAAAGTCAATAGGGGCAATATATTACTTTATAATTTTTTAATATCAAGAAAATTTTATATATATGAAACTATTGACATTAATTAAAATATATTTTAATATATTTACGCTGACTATAGTATTTTAGCTTTATAACCCGAACAGGTTGAAAAAAGCATTCGTACATTGTCTAAAAGTGCTATTTGTCGGCATAAAATTATCAATATCATATGAGACCATTCGCCAGATACTACCGACCTTCTTCATTAAATGAATTAATAGGAATGAATGATTATAAAACAATCTTAACGAACACATTAAAACTAAAAAATTTTTCTTCTAATTATTTATTAACAGGAACTAGGGGTATAGGTAAAACAACTCTAGCACGAATAGCTGCAAATTTATTTTCATGTGCATCAGTGAAATTTATTAACAAATTAAGTCAAACTTGTAATAAATGCGAAAGTTGTATAAATAATCATGCGGATATATTAGAAATAGATGGCGCCAGTCATAACTCTATTGAAGATATAAAAAATTTAATTGATATCGCAAATCAAATTCCAATTTTCTCTCATCGTAAAGTAATTATCATTGACGAAGTACATATGTTATCCAATGCGGCATTTAATGTAATGCTCAAACTACTTGAAGAACCCCCTTCTCATGTGATTTTTATCTTTGCGACGACAGAGGAACATAAAATTCCTAAAACTATTCAATCCCGATGCAATAGATTTGATATCTTATCATATTCGCAAGAAGAGATAAAAACAATTTTAATAAATATTACTGAAAAAGAAAATATAACATTTGATGAAGACTTTTTAAATTATATTATACAAATATCAGATGATTCTGTTCGAGAAGCTCTCTTTCATTTAGACAAATTTTCACTTTTATATAACAATGATCTAAAATTAAGCCATATAAAAGATTTTTATATCTCTAATAACGAAATCAAAGAATTTGTATTAAGTATTAAAAATAAACAACTTCATAAAATACAATTATTTTTAATGAAAACCAAATCAATTGTAAATGAAAAAGTATTTTATAAAAAATTAATTGAAAATATATTTTTAGATGATTATTCCGAAATTGCTTATCAAATGTATGATATTATCAATGCTCATTTAACCACATATTCAAATATAGCTTATATTAATATACTCAGCTTAACTCAAAAACTACTTCATAAGTTATATAACATAACTGATTTTCACTTTTTACAGGATTTAAATCTATCTTTAAAGAGTACAGAGCAAGAGACTAAAATCTCTGAAAAAAAAGAGAATACTAATGCAACTTCAAAAGCTTTAGAGAGAGAGAGGCTCGATCAAGAAACTCAGAACCTTGAGAGAGAGAATCTCGATCAAGAAACTCGTAACTTTGAGAGAGAGAATCTCGATCAAGAAACTCGTAACCTTGAGAGAGAGAAGCTCGATCAAGAAACTCAGAACCTTGAGAGAGAGAAGCTCGA
>CBFHTC010000002.1:0-23624 GCA_965658815.1 Rickettsiaceae bacterium | reverse complement strand
AGAGAAGCTCGATCAAGAAACTCAGAACCTTGAGAGAGAGAAGCTCGATCAAGAAACTCGTAACCTTGAGAGAGAGAAGCTCGATCAAGAAACTCGTAACCTTGAGAGAGAGAATCTCGATCAAGAAACTCGTAACCTTGAGAGAGAGAATCTCGATCAAGAAACTCGTAACCTTACAACTCAGATTAAAAAGCAATCTACAATAGTTAAAAAAGAGCTAAAAATGCCACATAAAAAAATTAAAAGCTCTGTAAAAGAAACACTAAATGATTCATTATATTTAAACTCTTTAATAGACATCTCAATACCAGCAGAAGAATCAACAAATGTTGAAAAAGTTGACAATAATACAAAATTTGATTTTTTAAAAAAACTAGCAAAAGTAAGTAATATCTTATTTCATACTATTATTCATCACTGCTCAATTAAACATATTGATACAAATAACATATATCTAGAAACAAAACTCAATAGCGCTAATATGAAATCTCAATATAAGCAAACTTTAAATGAATTTGAATATAATTTACACTTTGATTTTAATCCTCATATAGTCTCTATTATTTCTGATATTGAGAACTCATTTGATATAATTAAAAAGACCAAAACGCTCTTTGACTGCAAATTAGTAAATATAAAATTATGAATCAGATACAAATTGACGAGTAAATTTTTGAATAGTGCTTTTTATAGGAGACTCACAAGGAAATAAACCATATACTACTATATAATATAACCCAAGAAATCCGAATATAATTGATACCATCTTTAGAGCCCACTTCGGCATGCCTTCAAAAACATTGCTAATCTTTATATCCAGAGACCGTATCCATTCAGTGAAAGCCTCTTCAAATTTATCTAATAAATCTAGCAAGACTGGGTGTAATGCCTCTCTAATCCAGTCTATAACAACCTTAAGTGCCTTCTCAACTTTGCCTTCAACCCAATCAATCCAGTGCCCCGCCCATGCTAGCTTATTAGCGATCCATTCTCCTTTATTAGCGATCCATTCTCCTACGTTATTACCCATAGTTAGCATACCCTTAATCACACCCCTAATACTATCAACCGCATCGTCATCTATTATAATCTTGCTTAGACGATCAATATCCATATTATTTGGATCAAATGCCGCTTTAACAAATCCAGTAGCATCTACTGCAATATCATCTGAGAATAAATCTAGTTGTAGCAGAGAATATAATAAATTATCTGATATCAACAAATAAGCAAAAATTAATAGCGCATAATACATAATAACAAACACTATAAATAAAAATATATTTTCTAACACTAAAACGAACCATCTTCGTAGAATATTATTAAAATGAGGTAAATTATCAAATGCAATGACAATAGGAATTAATGATATTAAAGCAGATAACAGAAAAGAATAATAAATATAGAAATAATAATCTAATAGCGTCATAAACACTAACCCTAGTATGCTATAGCACTGTATCATTACAATCCAATGGAGAGGCCTGCTTGGATTAAATACGTCAAGGATCTTAACTAATCCACCAGTATAGCAGAAAAAAACTAGAGCGATAATAAAAAACACTATATAGATAGCTGATGATCTCCAATACCACTTATATAATTCTTTTAAACATAGAACTTTTAACTCTTCTGTACTTG
The DNA here is from genome assembly GCA_965658815.1 of Rickettsiaceae bacterium. GTDB lineage: Bacteria > Pseudomonadota > Alphaproteobacteria > Rickettsiales > Rickettsiaceae > CBFHTC01. Next base: position 21,983 of record CBFHTC010000002.1, on the reverse strand, counting down.
TTATTGTATTGGCCTTTGGTGAAAAATTATAAAAAATATCATCGCTATCATTAGAATTTGCACTTATCAACTCCAATACAAAGTCCATGATATTCCAAATAATCTGATTTAAAAGATCATATAAATATAAGATTAAACCATCACTGTCTTGATCACTATATTGACTGGATAATATAATATAATATATAAATAATAAAAAATAATATTTTCTAAACCCATTATACTCACTCTCTCCTTTATCAAAAAATTGATATAAAAACCTCAAGGTTACAAGAATAAAAACAAAATAAAATATTGCGAATTGAAGATATTCAAATCCTTTAAAATCAAAACGAGCATTTATTTTCAATATTATAACATTTATGCTATCTGATAAAACTGATAACATATTTTCTAGATTTATAAAGAACTTGCTATTACCAGCATCAAAGAAATTTAATTTCTCTAGACTATCTATGAAGCCATACTTGAGATAACCTTGAATTTTTTCATCTTCTTCTGGAGCATCTATTAAAATACAATAAGCATGAGATGAATTACTCTCTGTTGGAGATAATGATTTTGAACAAATATATGGCCAACTAAAATGATTATCGCGCTCTGTTACAATATATTTATTCAACTTATATTGATTCAAATACTTATTTTCATCATCAACAAGAACATCGCCTGATTTGATCAACTCCGCTATTGTATCTGATTCATTATTTTTATATAAGCGCCATAGTAAAAGTACTACTTTTTCTATATAAGTTACGTTCAACTCCGTCTCCTCTAGAGCCGTAAAATTAATATTCTTCGATTCAAAAATACTCTCACTAAACGTATTTATACAAACTTTGTCTTGATGCTTATTTAAAACATATTTAGAATGATAATAAAAATTAGACGCATTCTTTTGTTGATGCAATATATGATGAGAGACCAAATCATCAAAATTATTATGAAATCCCTCATCTAGAAAAATCTTGTGAGCTAGTATAGGAAGACATGCCTGACGTATACTATGCCATAGATATACTATGTTAAATACTTGTTGTCTTGCCAAATATTGAGGCGCATACGAATGATTCAAGCTGAGATATAATTCTTTCAAATGAGATTCACTCTGTTCTTTTTGTAAATCTTTAAACATTTTAGCATAATAATCATTTACGTTAACAGCGTTTTCTACATCTTCGATTTGAGTATTCAAATTATTGGAAAAAACGATACTCATAAATAATAATATAAATTTAAATAATACTTTTACCATACCTATGTTATAAATTTTTATTATCAAAACTCAAAATATATAACTTGATTTTTAATATTTTATTTAAAAATATTGTATTAATTTATAATTTAAATAATCTTGCGATAATACCTTTATTGTATTTTCTAAATTAATAAAATTTTTGTAACTTAGCTTAATTTTTTTTATTTCAAAATACGGATATTCTGTAGCGACTTTAATATAAGCCACCTCATTTGGTAATTGATTATATATTTTTGATATGACATAAGCTTGAGATAACAATTGCAAATCCAATCCACTTTCAATAGATTTATTTGTCGGAACAGATCCAGTTTTAAAATCAAGTAAAATAATTTCATCATTTATATCAAATTCTAAGCGATCAATAAATCCATACAATTTAACATTTTGAATCTTGCCTTCTAAATATTTTTCTGTGTATATGGACTTTGTTTTTTGTCGCCTTTTTTCATCAAATAAGATCCAACTTTGTATAAATTCATCTTCATCTTCAAAATAATGAAAATAATGAAAATTATCTTTACAAAAAGAAACCTTATCTTTTTCTGTTTTAAACTTAGAATAATCTTTGTTATACAGGTCAAATAAGCTATGTAAAGCGATACCAAATGCCGACGCCGAGTTTTCTATGACACTTGATTTCTTACACTTTAGCACATGTAAAAGATAGAAATCATATAGACGATCATGTAATAAAGATAATGCAGTAAATGATACAGATTGAATGTTAGATAAAAAAAACTCTTCTTCCGGTATTTTATCGTATATGACACATAAATATAAAAGGCGATATACTTGATCATAATCCAAGAAGCATTCTATAGACACTGGTTTTATGTTTTTTAACAACAAGAAAAAAGCATTAAAATTTCTGGAAATAAAAATTACTTTATTATTTTTAATCAAATTAATAAAACTAAAATTCATTATTTTTTCCTGCTCTAAATCCGTAATTAATTTTAAAGATAATCGAATTTCATTTGATAAATAATTTAAATTTTTAGCATTAATGGCAGAGTCAAACACTAAAACCACTTTGTCTTTTAAAAAAGCTAAAGAGTTTAGATAATATACGCTAAAATCAAACATATGATAATGTTTGCGTGATAAAAAGTACTCTATGATAAAATAAAGATACTGTGTTAAATTGCTTTGAAAAAGCTTATCAATAATAACTCCTACTTCATTAAATAATTTCTTCATCTCTTCCGTTTGCATTTCTGGTACAAGATACTGAAATAAATTTGCAAAGTTTTTTATGTTTTTTGCAATCTTTTTAATCTCGTCTATAAATTTTAAATCAAAAATATTTAAATAAAATAATGACCTGATCTCCATATCATATATATAGCAATTTAATAAAGTAATGACAATATTTCCAAATTTAGTAAATAAAATATTAGATTTTGCATATACTACATATAGGTTTAAATACATTTTTTTATAAAAAGAAATTGCTTGTTTTTCATTAAAAACTCCGTCAATTTTGTAATAAGATAAGTTTGTCAAATCTGTCTTTTGAATTTCTTCATATAAAGAAAAATCTTTATATAATGAAATTAAATGATAAGAAAAAAATTTTTTTTTTAACAAAATACCCACTTCAAAAATCTCATGCTTTTGAGCAATTAAAAATAAAATTTGAGATCGATAATTTGCATATGTCAATGAGACACTGCTCTCAAACTCATCTATAATGGTATTAATATTTTTTAATAATTTTCCACTTCCGGTTATAGTTGGAAATTCATAATAATATTCTTTAATCTCTTCATATATTTTTAGTATATCAAATGCATTTTCTATAACATTATCTTGAAAATACTTTGAGCATATGTTAATCAAGGCAATAATCTCATCAATTTTCTCAGAAGGAGTTTGTGAGCAAATATGGCTAAACTGGTTAATAATATCATTAAAAAATACAACTTTATAAGGAAAAACTTTATTTGTCGCAAAATGTGTTAAAACATAATCTAAAGCACTATATTCATATAAGATAATTAAAGGCACTTTCTTTGTTTTTTGAGTAAAAAGAAACATAAAAGCATTATACTATTTTTTTAATCGCACAACAACTCTACCATGATCTATATCTGGTATCATATAGACTTGACCACTATGTAATTCAACTAACTCTTGTACGATACCCATTCCTAAGCCAGAGCCATAACTTTTAGTAGTAAAAAAATTTTTAAAAATTTTCTTAAGATCTTTTGCTTGTACACCTTTACCATTATCGATAAACATTATTTTTATATAACGATAATCATCAATTATAACAATTTGAATATTTTTCTGAAACTGACCTTCAGCCAAGGTTGACTCTTCAGCATTTTTAATAATATTGTATATGATTCGATTAATAGATTCTTTGTCGCAATAGATCTTAAAATTACTATTATCATAAATAACATTATAAATATGATCTGACATAACTATTCTTCTTTGTTGAATAAATTTTTCTATTAATTCCACAAGATCATGATTTTGAAAGTCAGGTAATTTAAACATCACTTGATCATTAAACCCTTTCATGAGATTAACGATGTTTTGAATATTTTTTTCAATCATAGACAAATATTTTACATTTTGATCTTTGTCATCTTCTTCATTTAAAATTTGCGCACTTAGATTAACTACGGTCAAATGATTTTGAACATCATGACTTAATTGATCAACTGAGCTTTGAAGATAATATAAGCGTCTGATAAAAAAAATTAATATACGAATATACATAAAAATCCATATGAAGATATCAGTGACGATATCAAGCAATATAGAATAAGATATATAGTTATGTTGAGCTAAGATACCTATGGCGATAATAACTAAAGTTTTCAGGGCAATAACATAGGTGTTATATGGAAAACGTATAAATAAAAGTATATATTCTAAAGACATCATAATTCCGGCAAAAGTTAAGGAAATATGATACGATAAATAACGAATCATTTGTAAAAAAATTACGACGTTTTTCTGCATTGTTAGACTTAATAGCAAATGTCTTATACAGCAATATAGAGCACATAAAAATAGAATAATGTTATATTTACGAAAATTTATCAATTTAAAACTCTTATATACTATAATCTGTGGCTTTTAGAACACAATTAAGGTCTATTTTGCAATTACAGCAAGATAAATCAATAGATATAAAACTCATAAACTCCTGTCATGAAAAAATTAAAATTATAGAAAAACTATAAATATTACTCTTTTTTTTTAAATATTCAGTACTATATTAATCAAAACAAATAAAACATTATGGCTAAAGACGTTATAAGAAAATTTGAAGCAAATACAGATAAAATACTCAAGTTAGTAACTCACAACATATATCAAGATAAAGATACTGCTATTAGAGAGCTTATATCTAATGCTGCAGACGCCTGCAACAAACTTCCATCATCATTTAATGGTGAAGATCGTAAGATTCTAATTAAAATCAAAGAAAAAGAACTACATATCATTGATAATGGAGTAGGATTAACTCAAGATGAAATGATAAAAAACCTAGGGTGTATAGCTCATTCAGACACAGAACAATTTATAAAAAATGATAAGGATAAAAAAACAAATATGATTGGTAATTTTGGAATAGGATTTTACTCTGCTTTTTTAATATCAGAATCTGTACAATTTTATTCCAAATCATCTAAAGAAAAAGATAGCAAATGGTTTTTGTGGCAATCAAATGGTGAAAAAGAATATACTATTAAAGAAAAAACTCCAACGGAATATAAGGATAAATTATATGGGTCTGTTATTATACTTACAATTAAAGATGAAAATTTTTTAAAACCATTTAATATTAAAAACATTATCAAAAAATACTCAGACCATATTGATACTCAAATTTATTTAGCAAATAAAGATCAAGCAGAAGAATTGGTAAATGAAGGAAAAGCGATTTGGTTAAAATCAAAAAATGAAATTCCAGAAGAAGAGTACCTAAGTTTCTTAAAAAACAAATTTCATTATTCTGACAAACCTCTTTCTATTATTCATAATAGTCTAGAAGGATCTTTTGAGTATATTAACCTCTTTTACATTCCTTTAAATAAAAGTTTAGGGTTTATGAGTAATAAAATGAAATCAGATGTTCACCTATATATCAACCAAGTATTGATTTCATCAGAATCTGTAGAAATATTGCCTAAATTTCTTCGATTTGTATATGGAGTTGTTCATTGCTCAAGTTTAAACCTAAATATCAGCAGAGATAATATTCAAAATAATACTACTTTTAAAAAGGTTCAAAATATTAGTATGAAAAAAGTACTTGAGAACCTTACATATGAAATAAAAGAAAATCGTGAAAAATATGAAACATTTTTTAAAAACTATGGAGACATAATAAAAGAAGGATTATGCGACCCTGCCTCTTATAATTACGACGAATCGCTCAAAGAGATGGTATTAAGATCCTGTTTATTTTTCAGTGCAAAAGAAAAAAAATTCATTTCATTAGAAGAGTTTAATCAAGATCAAAAAGATATTTTATATATAAATGCAAAATCTGTTCAAGAAGGATTATCTAACACAAAGGTTGAAAAAAAAATCACAGAGGGAGAAGATGTTTTAATTTTAACCTCTCATGTAGATAATTTTTGGTCAGGAAATGGATTTTTATTTAATAAAAAACCTTTTGTATCAATATATCATATCTCAAAAGAGGAAAAAGATAAAAAAATAGAAAAATCTAAAGATTCAACCTTGTGTAAAAAATTTAAAGATATACTAAAAGATGAAGTAAAAGATGTTTTTATATCTGAAACAAATACCACTTCTCCTTTATCTATTATATTAAATACGCCTAATAATATGAGCCGACAAATGGAGCAATATTTAATTCAACAAAGTCATTTAACAGAAAAGGCTAAACCATCATTAGAGATTCATATCAATAACGCGATTATTAAAAAGATTGAAAAAAATATTGACTCTAATCACATTAACTCAATTATTAAAGTTTTATTTTACCAAGCTCAGATCAATTCAGGAGAAGAATTAAACAATGAAAAAGATTTTAGAGACAATATCAATAACATTGTGACACAAGTGCTACCTTCTTAGCAAGAGAGTCTTTTAGTCCTCATAGAGGAGAAGTATTCATCTATTTGTAAAAAAAATTACTGAACTAGGTAATATTGTAGTATTATTAATATAATAAAATACTTTTATGCAGATATTTGTAAATCTTTTTAATAAAATATTTAATATCTCAGAAAAAGAAAACCTAATAAAACTCATTTTTGATAGCATATTATTCTTCTTCTTTGTACGAATATTTATTTTTGAAACAATTACAAATCATACAAAATCTAATTATACAAATTTACATCATCACGAACAAATTTTAGTATGGAAACTTGGTTATAATATCAATAATTACTCCTTACCCTACTTTGGCTTTGATGCGAATGCATTTTCATATAACTTTTTATATAATTATAATAATAACAATATTGTGTATTACTATGATGAAAACTCAGAAAATTATAAGACTGGAAAAATTATAGCATCTGAAGATGATATATTTACGATAACAAATAATAAAATCTTTGTTAACAAAATTTTTTACGATATTTGTATATATAAAACAAAAAACATAAGTTTAAGTATACCAAAAGATAAATACTTAATAATATTAGAGGAAGAAGGAGAGATACAAATATCTTTAATCAATCTGAATCAAATAGTAGGAAGATGTTTAATATACTTAATACCGACAACAGAAGATTTCGACTCATTTTGGCATATAATATATGAATTTCCTAGATCAATATATTGGTCAAAAATATTTTCAATTATAAAATAAGAGTTTATATAGCATTAAATGTTTAATATATGCAAAATAAATGACAATAGGAGTTGACTTGAAGAAATTTTTATAATAAAATCTCTTGTAAAATCCTCATAAATAAAAAAATGAATAATATATATAGTTTTTTAGTAAGACTGAAAAACATTATTTGGCCTATATATGGCGCAGAAAACAAAAGAGTTCTTGGAGCAGGACTCATGATGGCACTATCTCTCTGGAACTATTCAGGATCACGAGGAGTAAAAGACGCTCTCATGAATATTGTAGCAGGAGCTCAATCTCTTCCTTTAGTAAAGGTATTTGCAGTGGTTCCATTTTCAATGTTAATGCTAATATTCTACAATCATGTAAGTCGAACAAATTCTTTTACTGAGACATTTTATATAATACACAAATTCTTTATAGCTTTTTTCGCTATTTTTGCATTTCTCTTATATCCATTTCGCGCATATCTGCACTTAACTCCAAGTACTATTGCCAGTATAAAGAAATTCTCTTTACCAATTGAATTCTTACCACATATTGTTGGTTTTACGATATCAATAATATTATTTTCTTTTCTATTATTATCTTTATTTCAAATTCCAGGAAAGAAAATCTTAATTGCTATCGCTATTGGAGTTATCTCTTTAGTATATAATTTGATATATCAAAGCACAGAATGGTTAATACAACCATTTGAATTTGGAGTGTACAGAAACTTTGACCTTATAGTTGATATAGTTGGAAACTGGACTTATGCATTATATTATGTCGCTTCTGAACTGACTGGAACATTTACTTTAACTATATTCTCATGGCAGATCTTAAATAAAATATCTTCTACTGAAGAATCAAAACGATTTTATCCTTCGGTCGGAATCATTGGAAATATTTTTGGAGGAGTGATAGGATCTGCAATTAGTAGTAAAATTATTAATCTAGGAACCACTCCTCAAAGACTACTAGATCTTAAGGGAATGATTAAACAAAAAATTACTTTATCCTCATTAGAACAAGAGGAATACTATCAATTAAGCTCAGAGTCATTGAATCTTATATACTACTTTATATTAAACTTAGTAATAGCAGTGATTCAATTGTACGTATATAAATGGATAGATAAAAATATAATTCAAAATCACGTCAAAAAGGAAGAAACAACAACAAAAAAAAGTAAAGTTAAAGCTGGAGCTGGAGAAAGTTTCGCCCTTCTCTTCTCCTCAAAATACTTGTTGTTCTTAACACTAATTATCTTATCTTATAATATCTCAATGGTTCCACTTGAAAATGCATGGAAACACAAACTAAATGTATCTTTTAGCGATGATAGCACAGGTTATGCTATGTATATGCAACAAGTAATGCAATATAATAGTATAATAACCGTTCTGATGATGATCATTGGAGCAAATATTTTACCTTTAATCTCGTGGAAAACTGGAGCTTTAGTAACTCCTGTTTTATCTATTATATTTTTATTGCCTTTCTTCTCATTACAATTATTTGAAGGATTTTTTTATACAATATTTGACGTGAATCAAGTTATTACAATAACTTTATTAGCAGGAACTTTAAACAATATTATGACTAAAGCTACAAAATACGCATTTTTTGATCCTACTAAAGAAGTGGCATATATTCCTGTCGATGAATCTATTAGAACAAAAGGGAAAGGAGCGGCAGATTTAATCGGAGGAAGAATTGGTAAAGCAATAGGGTCATGTTATTTAATATCCCTCACTGGATTAGGAATGAAGTATCAAAACACAACTTCATTATTGAATAATATGGTATTTTGGATTGCGATCTTTGGTCTCATAATATATATAATGTGGTTTTTTTCAATTTTCATATTTTCAAAAGAATATGAAAAAGCTAAAGCTAACCATGAAAAAAATAAATCTTAATATCAAATCATAAATTAATTTCTCAATAACTTTTATCAAACTCTTTTAAAAAAATCTAAATAAAATATAAAAAACTGATTGTCTTTATTGTATTTTTTAATTATAATAAATAAAATCATGAAATATTGATGCCCAGTTGTAGACCTTTGAAAATAAAAAATTATACCATAAACTCAAATATCATACTAGCTCCACTTTCCGGAGTAACAGATTACCCCTTTAGAAAAATTGTACGAGAAATCTCTTCCGACTCTCTAGTCGTATCGGAAATGGTTGCCAGTCATGGTTTTCTATATAACGGAGTTAAAACCTTACTAAAGGCAAATATCACAGATGAAGCTCCTCAAGGATCATTTATACAACTAGCAGGACGTGACCCTGATATTATCGCTGAAGTAGCAAAAATAAATGCAGACAATGGTGCTAAAATCATAGATCTCAATTTTGGATGCCCAGCGAAAAAAGTGACAAATGGCTTTGCCGGCTCAGCTCTTATGAAAGATGAAAAATTAGCATCTCAAATATTAAACAAAGTAGTCTCATCTGTAAATATTCCTGTTACTTTAAAAATGAGAATGGGATGGTGTAACGAAAGCCTGAATGCCCTAACTATAGCTAAAATCGCAGAAGACGCCGGTATAGCTATGATTACAGTTCATGGAAGAACTCGCAATCAATTTTTTAATGGACAAGCAAATTGGAAATTTGTAAAAACCATAAAAGAAAATGTATCAATTCCAGTAATTGTCAATGGAGATATTGTAGACTTTGATTCATTAACTCAAGCATTAAATGAATCAAACGCAGATGGCGCTATGATAGGTAGAGCTACTTATGGAAATCCTTGGTTATTAAAGAGATTTGATCATTTTTTAAAAACCAATGAAAAACTTCCTGATGTAACTCTAGAAACAAAATTTGCAACAATAAAAAAGCATTTTCAATATATTTTAAATTTCTATGGAGAAGAAGCTGGTATAAAATTATCGCGCAAGCATATCAATTGGTATTTAGCAGGACTTCCAAATGCATCAAAAACTCGATTAGCCATCAATAAATCAACTAATACTGAAAGCACTATAAATATATTAGATGACTTTTTAATATCTTTAAAAGAGGAAGTATGTTATTAAATGGTATTATTATTATTATTGTTACAATTTGCATCTTTTTTATTTCTTTTATTGAAATAGCATTTTTGACAATCGGACCTCAAAAGATATACAAATATAAAAATACAAAAAAAGGAAAAATATTAATAGATCTCCTTAATAATCACAAAATGCAGGTTATCACAACTTTTGCGGCGATCTTTACATTACTAGATACAATATTTGTATTATTAATGGAAAATTATCTTGGAGAAAAAAACTATTATACCGCATTTATTATAATTCCACTCATCGTATTACTTCTATTTGAAGTCATTCCAAAAACATATACTCCTATGATAGCTGAAGAGATTGCTTTACACACAGTATACTTAACTAAAATCATTTTATTTATATCTTATCCAATTCGAATAATAATAAGCATCTTCACATCTATCTTATTATACATAATTCCTTTAAAACAAAGATCACAAGAATCTCATGTTTTAGAGGTTCAAAACACTTTAGATCATTATTACGCACAAGGCAAAGTTATAAAATATGAAAAAAACATTATTAATAATATATTGGCAATTTCAAAGATCACAGTAGAAGAGGTTATGAGCCACAGAAAAGAAATGATTTCAATTTCAATCAATTTACCTATAGAGAATATAATAGAGAAAACATTAAAAAGCCGTCATACTAGAATACCAATATGGCAAGATAATCCCGAGAATATCATAGGAATACTCAACATTTATTTATTATTTGAGGAGATGCATCAAAATAAATATAATATGCAAAATATAGATATCAAAAACTTCATTACACCTCCAACTTTTATTCAACTGAATACAACACTACATGATCAGATTATCAGTTTTATCAACTCCAAGCAACATATGTCTATTATAACAAATGAATATGGAGAAATTGAAGGATTGATAACATTAGAAGATATAATGGAAGTGATCTTTGGTAAAATTTATGATGAGAAAGAGGCGAATTATATCAAACCCGATATAATCAAAATCAATGAGAACAATTTTATTTTAGATTTAGATACTACGTTGCACAGCATCTCACAAGAATTAGATATCTTCTTAGAACATAATTTAGCATCTACAATCAATGGATATCTATCATATAGATTAAACAAAGTAGCAGAAGAAAACGATTATATTCAAGATAACCGTTATAAAATATCATTAATAAAATACAAGAACAAAAATAAGATTAATATTGAAGTTCTTGATAAAGAAATAAGTAATCAAAATACATAAGTATAACGAAATAAAAAATGGTGGAAACGAAGAGACTTGAACTCTCAACCCCCTGCGTGCAAGGCAGGTGCTCTACCAATTGAGCTACGTCCCCATTAGAAATAAAGAATACTTCTGTTCTTTTATAATAACATAAATAAAATCTTGTTTCAAGAACTAATATAAAGTTTTTTCAAATATTTTATATCTTATTTAGTCCTAACTTTATACCAATAAGGAATTTTTGCAGGACTTTTCCATGTAGCAAAATCTTTTTTCATAATATAGTAATTACGATAACTTTCAACAATCAAAATATTATTACTTTCATCATAGATCAAGCATTCTCGCGGCATTGCTGGAGTTGGTAAATCAAAACCAGGTTTATCAGGAATATTACGCGGAGGAGTTTTAAGTATATTTCCTAAGATTTTATAAGAGCTATGAGATTTCTGTATATCATTATTATGATATCTTTTAATAAATTCTTTATTTAAAGCTTCAAAATGTTTCCAGAGCCAAACATAATGAGATTTATTTTTCATAACCCATTGAGTGCTAGGATGATTTAACCACCCCACTCGATAAACCCTCTCTTCTTCTTCTTGGTCTGATAGAACAAATTTAGTTTTCATTTTTTTATCAAAATATTCCTCTTCTCTACCATCTAATACTCGCTTAACACTCGATAACATTTGAGCCGACTCCAATATCATTTTTACCACATGTTTATCACAACACATTTCAGCGGCTATAACAGGATCGGAATCTAAAGCAAATATATTCATAAGAACTTATAAGTATATAAATTATCATAACATAAATGCTTTTTAAAATCAATTAGATTGATATCCATATAATATCATATTATAATAAAAGATGATGAGAAATATAATTATAATTTCAGGCGTTTCCGGAGTTGGTAAATCAACTATTATCAAAAACCTGATTGCAAAGTATAAAAATAAATTTTATTTTGCCATATCTAAAACGACACGAAATATAAGACCTGAAGAAAAGGTAAATCATGATTATTACTTTATATCGGAAAAGGAATTTATTCGTAATATACAACAAAATATTTTTTTAGAATATAGTGGACATTTTAATACCTATTATGGCACCACAACAACTGAAGTATATAAAGACTTAAGTAAAACACCAATTTTAGATATCAGTATTGAAGGATTTACCAGTTTAAAAAAGAACAATCAATTAAATATTATATCATTTTTTTTAATTTTACCTAAAAATATTGATCAATCATATCGAATTAAGTCGAGAGGAGAGATGGATGAAGATCAATTAAAATCAAGACTCAAGAAGGCAGAAACAGAAATGAAATATAAAGATTTATATGACCATATTATTATCAATACGGATATTGAAGATACAACAAATAAAATATATCATACTATATGCAAATTTTTCAGTTTATAGAAAAAAAATATGTCGATCAAGCGCTAAACCATAGCTCAATCAGTATAGACAATAATTATGAAAAACTAGAGTTTTTAGGCGACGCGGTTCTGCTGCATGAATTAAATAAAATCTTAGCCTTTAAAGCAATATCAAAGAAAATGATTAATACTTATCAACAACATTATTTGTCTGAAAGTTATTTATCTTTATGCGCTAAAAAATTAAAACTATTTCCAAATATCAATCTCGCCAATACAAATAATCAGATATCTGATAGAATTTACTGCAATATTTTAGAATCAGTTATAGGATCAATATATTTATATGGCAAAAATGTATCGAAATTTTGTAAAACATTTATATTTTTTGATATTGATACAATAAAATTTACTGCACAATGCGCTAAAATTGAATTACAAAATATAGCTATGAAAAATAAATGCCCTCCACCAATATATATTCATAAGAAAATTCAAAATCAGTTTAAATGTCATTTAATATTAATTTTAAATAAAAATAGCAATTATTATAATATCGATATTGAGACAAGTGTTGCGAAAAAAAAAAAGATCGCGGAAAAAAATGTCGCAACAAAAATATTGCAAAAGATGCCCCACCTCTTAAGTTAAATAATCTTTTTAAATGCTCTTTTTCTAAAAGAATAATATATATATATCAATATTGTAAATAAAGAAATATAAATATCAGCTAAATTAAACCATGTAAAGTAAGAATGAGAAAAATCAAAAATATCTATAACGCCACCATGAATTATTCTATCAATAGAATTTGATAACACTCCAGCAAAAAAGAACTCTGCAAATATAATTGGTTTATAAGACACTTTATATAAAAAAAATAACGTAATAGATAGAACAATAATCACTAAGTTAGTCCAGTAACCACTTAAGATACCATATATCATACCATTATTTATCTTTACATTAACTGCACTATATTTTAAAAACTGATCCAAAAAAATGAGAATATATATTAACATGGCAATATTTTAGCATTTTTAAAAAGGCTTTGCAATATAATCTAAAAAAGATTTTAAAATAACATAAGCCGCCAATGTATCTTTAATAGTTTTAAATTTTTTACTTTTAGTTTTTTGCCCTTTTAAAAAATAATCTCTATTATCATAAATTTTATCTGCAGCAATTAGTGTAGAGAATGACTCATCAAAGAAATAAATTTCAATATTCATTTGATTTAAAATATTATTTGCAAAAGTTAAGATTTCTTTTTCTAATAAGATATCAGAGTCTAAACTAGAGCGATGCTTAAAACAAACTCCTCTATTTGAATTAGGCCAACCCATAACTAAAATCTTAGATTTGTATTTTTTTAATATATCTAAAATATCATTTTTTTTCGATGTGCTTATTACACCATAAGGAAAAGCCATTGTTTCTTCCTCATCAGAGCAAGCAATACCTATTTGTTTTAGACCATAATCACAAGATATAATAGTTGTCATGGTATAATTATATTTAAAAGAAAAACAAAAAGCAAGATAATAAAAAATATTTTTCATCTCTACTAGACCCTAAGTAGAAAGTATGTTATCATTATGAAAAGCGCATTATTAGCTAATGATATCAAGCTCATATGAATACTACTTTATGAAATTATTTGGTTTATTCTTATGTAGTGTAATGGGAATTTTAGCCGGAAGAATCAAGAATATCAACAAAGATAGTATATCTAATCTTATATTTTTAATTATTTCACCGGTAGTTTTCTTTACCAGTACGATCAATACCTCTTTAACATCAGATACTTTGTTAATTGTTTGTATAATTTTTATCTTATGCTTGATGTCTGTTGGCTTTATGTGGATTATAAGTAATCAATTTTTAACAAATAATCAGTTAAACTTAGCAATGTTTTCGGGGGCCGCGTCAAATTCAGGATATTTTTTAATGGTAATAGCTTTAGACCAATATATTATCTCTTCCGTAAATAAATATGTTGTATGTATAATTACAATTACAGTTTTTGAGTATACTGTAGGAAAATATATATGCTTAAAAAATCATTTATCAATCAAAAGTATTGTGCGAGATTTAATTCGATCTCCTATGATTATCGCTTTAATTGTTGGATTATTATTAAATATTTTAAAAATTCCATTACCATCAATTTTTGACGAATTTATATTTACGACAAGAAATAGCTTTGCTTTTTTAGGAATGTTTTTAATTGGACTAAATTTATCCAAAATAAATCATTTGTCTACAGATTTATTATTAAATAATAGAAATTTTCTAATACTTATGCCGCTATCAAAATTATTAGTTCAACCTAGCATCTATGCTTTTGCCATCTATGTAAATTATCATACAAATATAATTACGGATATCGATTATATTAATTCCTTATATATTATTATGTTTGCTCCTATTGCATCATCTACAATTATATATGCTAAATATTTAAAAATCAAACATGAAGTTATTAGTATCATAATACTATGCTCAACTGTTTTATCTATTTTTATTATTCCTATAATAGTCTCAGTCTTCTTGATTACATAATTTTTTTGTTATATAATATGGATCATGAAAATAGAAATTATAATTTTATTATTATTTATACCTATCATATATAGTTTTATAAAAATAAAATGCATCAAAGCAAAATATCATACTCTAGCGATAGTGGATTCTTTTATTATTCCTTTTTCGATATTAGTCATACTTAAGTTTTCCTTTAAAGCAATTTTGATAACTATGTTACTCATATTATCTAATCTTTTAATATCAGGTATTTTAATATCAAAAATCACTTTTGATAAAAATGAAGCACAATAAAGATCATTATATTCATACTTAAATATATCAATATCAAGTCTACGCCATAAGTATAACCAAGCAATAAAACTTTTAAATAAATAATTGCCTGCACAATATTAAGTAATGCTAATCTCAAATAAAAGTTATTTTCCCAATATATTAATAAAATAAAGATAATTATAAGAGCGTTTAAGTACATTGGTAGATCATTTTATCAAATATTATAATTCGTTTTATTATAATTTACAAACAAAATTATATAACTTATGAAGATAAATATAATCTAACAAAGGTTAATAATTGAAAATATTGTAATATAAATAAAATATACTATAATCAAAACAAATAAATAAAATTTTGAAAAATAAATTAGATGAATTTAAATTCTTTTTGATAAATAAAAAACATATTGCAAATTCAAGTATAATGTCTTATATATCTGATGTTTCATCTTATTTTATAGATCATAATGATATTTCAATTTCATCAATACAGAAATATATCGATGGTTTGGCGATATCAAAGAGATCAAAGGCTCGAAAAATATCCTCTTTTAAAGCTTATATTGAATTTTTAAATCGCAATAAAAACTATCATCTCAATAGCAATTTACTAAGTAATTATAAGTATATCAATAAACTTCCCCAATATATAAAGATTGAAGATATTAATACTCTTTTAGAACATATCAAAAAAGATACCGAGCTTTTTACAATAGTGTATTTTTTATTTTCAACGGGATTAAGAATTTCAGAGGCGCTAAATATAGATTTATTTAAGATAACTAATATAGATAAAACGGAAATAAAGCAACATTTTTTTTTAAATTCAAAAGGAAACAAAGAAAAAATCATTATCATTAATCAAAAGTGCAAAGAAATACTATTAAATTATTTCAGAGAAACAAGGAACAAAAAATATTTATTTGAAAGAAAAGGCGAAAGACTCAGTCGCTATTATGTATATAAAAAAATAAAAAAAATAGAGAAATCAATTCATTTAGACAACCTCCATCCGCATATATTTCGTCATTCCTTTGCGACATATTTATTATCACAAGATGTAAATATCAGAATTATTCAAGAGTTGTTAGGGCATAGTAATTTAAATACCACTCAAATTTATACACATGTTCAAAAAACCAAAATTGAAGATATACTTACAAAGTATAATCCTTTGCAATAAATATTAAGCTATCTTCTTTTAAATTAAATGAATATATGATATAATAATACACTATAGTAAGAAAATGATTAATATTTTAGAACTAAAAAAGCTCACACAAACAAATAATATCTCAAAGTACGATAAAGAGATAAAAGATCTAGAAGAATTAAATGAGCTAAGTGTTTCTCAAGATGAGATAGAAGATATTAATATAGAAATAAAAATTTTATATAAGAAGATAGAGCAAGAAATTATAAATCAAAAATTTAACTTTGAATTTGCAGAATCAAATTGTTTCTTAACCATTCAAGCGGGCGCAGGAGGAGTGGAAAGTTTTGATTGGGCAAATATGCTTTTAAGAATGTACACAAGATTTTGCAATATCAAGCAGTGGAAAACCTCAATTATCTCAAAAACAGTCGGAGAAGAAGCCGGCATTAAATCATGTACTATAAAAGTTCTAGGGCATAAGTCATATGGTTATTTACAAAACGAAATAGGAGTACATAGATTAGTAAGAATGTCACCTTTTAATTCAGCTGGAAAAAGAATGACATCATTTGCTTCAATATGGGTATATCCTGAGATTCATAATACAAATAAAATAACAATTGATAAGAAAGATATAAGAATTGATACATTTAAATCATCTGGCGCAGGAGGGCAGCATGTAAACACGACAGACTCAGCGGTAAGAATAACTCATATTCCGACTGGAATAGTCACATCGTCACAAAGCTCAAGATCTCAGCATAGCAACAAAGAAGAAGCATTTAAAATGTTGCAATCACAACTTCTACAAATAGATCTTGATTTACAAAGAAAAAACACTGTAAATGCTAACAAAACAGAAGTTGCATGGGGGCAACAAATTAGATCTTATGTTCTGCATCCATATAACATGGTAAAAGATTTAAGAAGTGATTTTAAGGTAGGAAATACCAAACAAGTACTTGATGGCGATCTCGAAGAAATCATTTTGTCAAATCTATGAATTATATCATCTGTAACAAAGAGAAGTATGAAGATTACTATATCTATCATGCAATAAATAATAAAAATAGATTTACATCTTTTACCAGTAAAAAAAACTATGATACTGGTTTTATTCTTCACGATAATTTTATCTATAGCAGAAAATATCTATTAAAAGAAAAAATTATTATTTTAATCATTATGAAAATGATATCCTCAAACTTAATACTAAATTATGAGTATAATAATATATATTCGATTATAAATAAATTTTTAAAAGATACTATTACTATAAAATCATTTATGATTCTTAAACTTCAAATACTGAAATATATGGGATATGAGATAGAGTACAAAAAATGTTTTGTCTGTAAAAGTAATTATGCAAAATACTTATCTTTATATAATTGGAAAGGATTATGCTCAAATCATGCTAAAAGTGAGTATGTGTTAAATATGTTTCAAATCAATATTGAGCAAAGTTTTGATTTAATGGAAAGATATTTGTTAGAAAAAAATATATATTCTCAATACAAAATTAAAATTTTAAATCAACTCTGTAAATAATTAAAAAATTTGATATCAACTATGTACTTATTTATAAATTTGATATATAATATTTAAAAATTTGTTAAAAATGATAAAACTTAACACATTACAAAACAAAGAAGGGTCAAAGAAAAAAGAAGTTAGACTAGGTAGAGGCTCTGGAAGCGGAGTTGGTAAAACCTGTGGCCGCGGACATAAAGGGCAAAAGTCAAGATCGGGAGTTGCGATTAAAGGATTTGAAGGAGGTCAAATGCCATTAAAGAAAAGCCTTAAAAAAAGAGGATTTAATTCTAGAATCAAATCTAAAACTTTAATATCTTTTAGACACCTCTTTAATTTAATTGAAAAAGGAGTTCTACCAGCTGATCATCCAAACTTAACAAAGAGCATTATGCTACAAGAAAGATTAATAAAATCATTGAAAGAAAAAACAAAATTTGTTTCAACAGGCATAGAGCTGATCAATAAGATAAAAGTAGGTAAAATACAAATAGAAACCGATAACTTTTCCCAGTCAGCAAAAGATTTCATTGAGAAGAAAATAACAAAATAAATTATTACAGTAATGAAAAAAGTTATTAATTTCTCTATTATAGCTCATATCGATCATGGAAAATCTACATTGTCAGATAGAATTATTGAAAAATGTACTCAAATTGAAAATCTCGAAGATTGTATTCTAGACTCTATGGACCTTGAAAAAGAAAAAGGAATTACAATTAAGTCACAAACAATTAGATTGGAATATAAAGATTTTATCTTAAATTTAATCGACACTCCTGGTCATGTGGATTTTGGAAATGAAGTATCTCGATACCTCGGAGCTGCAGAAGGTTCTTTGCTAGTAATCGACGCCTCTCAAGGAATTGAAGCTCAAACATTTGCAAACGTTTATAAAGCAATTAACGCCAACCACGAACTTCTCTTGGTTCTAAATAAAGTTGATCTAATTGCAGCTGAACCAGAATCAGTAAAGCAAGAAGTTGAAGCTTTAATTGGTATAGAGACATCAAACGCAGTAGAGGTTTCTGGAAAAACAGGATTTGGTATCGATTTATTACTTGACACTTTAATTGAAACTTTACCAAAAGCACAAATAAACTTAAAGTCTCCTTTAAAAGCATTATTAATCGATAGTTATTACGATAAATATCTTGGAGTTGTGCTATTAATTCGTGTTTTTGATGGAGAGATAAGAACTAACGATAAAATCACTTTAATTAACTCTAAAGTTGAATATAATGTAGAAAGATTAGGATACTTCACTCCTAAAAAATTTTTTACACAAAAATTAAGCTCAGGAGATGTGGGTTTTTTAACAGCATCAATAAAAGATCTGTCCGCCTGTAAAGTAGGAGATACTATTACTTTATCTAATAATCAATGCGAGGGTGTTATTGCAAAAATAGAAGAACCAATTCAAGTCGTATTTTGTAGTTTATTTCCACAAGATTCAGGAGAATTTGATAAACTAAAAACCTCAATTCAAAAACTTCATTTAAACGATAATAGTTTTTCTTATGAAATGGAAACCTCAAATGCATTAGGAGTTGGATTTAGATGTGGATTTCTAGGCTTATTACATATGGAAATCATTCAAGAAAGATTGAAAAGAGACTTTGATATGAGTATTGTAATGAGCGCTCCAAATGTTATATATAAAATTCACCTAAAAGATAAAATCATTGATTTATCAAATGCATCAGATATGCCCGATCCCAGCTCAATAAGAAAAATTGAAGAACCTTGGGTAAAGGCAAATATATTTGTTAGAGAAAAATATTTAGGCGCAGTTATGAGTTTATGTTCCGAAAGACGAGGAGTTCTTATACACCAACAATTTGAAACAGATCGCTTTTTTCTTGAATATGAGCTTCCTCTAAATGAGATCATATTTGACTTTCATGATACATTAAAATCAATTTCAAGCGGATATGCTAGTTTTGATTGGGTTATGAGCGGTTATAAAGAAGGCAACGTAGTTAAAGTTTCTATTTTAATAAATGAGGAGCCTATCGATGCACTAACTTTAATGATTCATAGAGGCAACGCAGAAAAAAAAGGAAGAGATATCTGTAAAAAACTAACTGAATTAATACCTAGACATATGTTTCCAGTTCCTATTCAAGCAGCAATTGGAGGTAGAATTATTGCACGAGAAACGATTAAACCCTTTCGTAAAGATGTGACAGTGAAATGTTATGGAGGAGATATTACACGAAAACAAAAATTATTAGAAAAGCAAAAAGCAGGAAAAAAAAGAATGCAACTAGTGGGAAGAGTGAGTATTCCAAATAACACTTTTATTGAAGTTTTAAAAGTTAATAATAAAAAAACTTAATTTTAAAAAGTAGTTTTAATTAAATTTTTTATATTGAACTTGACTTGAATGAGATATTTTATTAACATAAAACAAAAAATCTTTATGCTGTTCTGTAAATATTTAAAGGAAGAATATAAAAACAAGATCTTTCAAGCTTTTTTTATACTCTTTATAGGAGTTTTTACCTTGTCGTATATGTTTGTTATTAGATATAACTTAGAACATATAAGAACAATAATCGAAAAAAAATTAAACATCGAAGATATTTCAAATTTAACATTTATCTATTATATTTTTTATGCATGTTTTCAAATTCCATTTGGATTTGCATTTGATAAATATTCAACAAAATCAGTTTTTTCCGTGTCTATGTGTTTATCTGCGATTGGTTTAGCTATATTTGGATTTGCACAAAATGAATATATTGCACTATTGGGTAGAATTTTATTAGCTACTGGCTCCGCCGCTGCAATACCTTTATTAGCAAAAATTACTTCTATAGTATTTATAGATAATGTAAAGAATAAATTACTTGGATTATTAATATCATGCAGTATTATTGTGGGAGCGATGCATCAACCAACTTATACTGATATGATTTTTCATAATAAATATATTAATAGTATTTTTGGTGATCAGGCCTATAGTATTGGATTTTTAATACTCTCTGCTTTTGGATTATTAAGCCTGATTCTATTTCTTTTATTTAGAAGTAAATCAAAGCAAACTAATAATAATAAGAATACCGAAGATGTCAATATAAGTCATGCATTAAATCTGCTTTTAAAGCCAAAAATCATATTATACTGTATTTTAGGAGGATTAATGATACCTTCATTTGAAGGGTTTCCAGATCTATATGGAACAGAGCTTCTTACTATAGGCTATAATTTTACAAAGGAAAATGCAAATTGGATAAAAAGCTATTTTTTTACAGGTTTGGCAATAGGATCCTCAGCTATGCTTTTTATTCCTATTAAAATGAATCATAGATACTTAATCGTAATATACGGAATAGGGTTTTTAATATGTTGGTATTTCTTACTAAACTCTAAACCATCATTTCTAGTTGCATTTTTTGCATATAATGGATTAGGTTTATTCTCCGCTTATCAAATGGTGCTCTTCTCTTTAATTGAAGAAAATATGATGAGTAAAAAATATAGCGCCACTGCGGTATCTTTTGCAAACTCATTAATTGTGGGCATAGGAGCATTATTTCAAAAAATTTTACCATGGTCAGTAAACCAATTTGCATCTTACGGAGAGGCTTCAGCAATAATATATGGATTATCTATTATTCCCTTGTTAATTATTATTGCAATGATTGGATTTATCTTGGTTCCAGGGTATGATGAGATAAAATCCATTAAAAGATAATTTATTATCTTTGTGATGAGATAAAATCCATTA